>CALAGB010000433.1 GCA_937891245.1 uncultured Thermomicrobiales bacterium
GGCTTTCATCAGGAAAGCCTATCAGATCAACCTATTACTATGCAGCCCGCTCTAGCTCGCTGGTCTCGATAAGTTCCGACAATTTATCGGCGATCGTGTCGCGATCCCATTTGTATACAGACTCGAGGACGTAGACCACTTCCGCGAACGTCAGCGCACTGACGAGTAACGTGATATCGCGCTCGCTCGCGGCATCAAGGATCATGCTGACACGCAAGGCAATCTCTGGCGATTCATCGACCAACAGGCGAAGCAGAACATTCGCATCGACAATTGCCTCATCCACGATTTGCAGGGTCTTCAGCCGTGAGGCGTTTGGTCTGTTCACGCCAGGCGATTTCACGCTCGTCTTTAAAATCAAGCGCATGTTCAACCTTGAAGATGCCACGGAATGCTGAAATTGGCTTCTTCTTGATCGGCGTTACAACAATTTGGTCATTTTCCACCCGAAAATCGAGCGTGTCGCCGGGTTTCAGGTCAAATCGTTCGCGGATTTCCTCTGGAACCGTGACCTGTCCCTCAGATTGCATTTGAGCCGTCGACATCGAGAGTCCTTTACAACGTTCGGTTGATACGCAGAGAACCGTCTCGATTATATCGTGTGTGTGCGACTGCGGATCCTACCCCAACTCCCCCAGCGCATCGCGCACCACATCGCTCGCCAGTTCCAGCGCATCGACGGCGCGGTTGCGGGCGCGGATCATGGAGACCCACCAGGTTTGGAAGGCTTCCGAATCGCGTGGGTAGCCGGCAAGTTGGGGGTAGGGGGCGAGTGACGGGATCATGCGCGCTTGCCAGCTGTGGCCGTAGCGGTCCTGGCCATAGGGGCCGACGACGGTCGAGGCGATCGGGACGAGGATGCGCGAGACACGAAGCTTGGCCTGGTTGAGGCGATTGGCGATGCGGTCGGCGTCGGAGGTGCCGCCAGTGATGCGCTCGCGCCAGGCGGCGGACTGCTGGTCGAGCTGGGTGGCGAGCGCGTGGAAGGTTTGCGTCTGCTCGACGGCGCTCTGCAGGTCGATGTTCGGGACGTCGTAGGCGCTTAGTTCGGTGAGGCGATCGACGAAAGCGCGGCCGAGCGGTTCGTATTCATGCGGCAGAATGGGCTCGGTCAGCAAACCCCACATCCAGCGGGCATAGACCTCGAGATGCGGTGCCAGCAGCGATCGATCGACCTTGTCGAGCGTGTTGTGGGCCGAGTGGTGGAACCAGCCGAGATTGGCGAAGCCGGTGCGGCGCGCTTCTTCCTCGCTGAACATCGTTTCACCGGCAAGCGCGGCGATGCCGACGCCGAAGAACGACGAGTCGCCGTTCTTGCTCTGGCGTCCCCAGCGCTGCGGGTATGTACCGAGCGTTTCGCGAGCGATCCGCGTCGAATACGACTGGATATCTTCAGTCGAGGCGGTGTGCCAGATCGAGCTGTTGGCGATGGCTGGTTGATCGACCTGCAAGTATGCGACGCAACTCCGACGCAGGCGATCCCAGTTGACGTCGGCGAAACGGGTCGAGGAGATCATCGTGCCCGTTTCGTGCCCCATCCAGAGCGCGGTGACGAGACCACGCCGCAGTTCTCCCTCGTGCAGTTTGAAGACGCGCGCGAGTTCCAGCATGCAGGCGTCGCCGGTGGCGTTGTCGGTGGCTTGCGGCCCGTACCAGGAATCCATATGGCCGCCGAGGAGCAGGAATTCGCGCTCCGCGTCGGTGCCGAATTCGGCGCTCGTCATCGTCAAGGTATGCCAGTCGTTGGCGGCGTGCGCGTTCAGGCGGACGCGGGTGGTCCCACGGCGGCAGAGCGCTTTGAGGCGTAGACCGTCCACGCGCGAGATGGAAACGGAGGGGAGGTCCGGCAGGTCGTGTTCCAGCGCTTCGGGTGTCGGATTGCCCCAGGGTGACTTGACCGAGCCAAAGGCGTAGGCGTCGCACTGGTCGTCACCGAGATTCATGAAGATCTGCCCGGCGGCGCCATGCCGCCAGGCGATGACCGCTTTCTCTTGACGCGCCGGGGCGTACGGGAACTCCGAGAGGATGATCTTGCCGCGCACATCGCGGCCCTCGTAGTCGGCCTCGGTCGCGGCGCCCAGGTCGATCAGCTCGCCTTCGAGACTGTCGGTCGACGCAGACTGCGCCAGCGTGTACCCCTCAATCGTGAACTGCTCCGGCGCAAGAGCCCAGACCTGCGCCGGTTCGGGGAAGGAAACCAGGCCGAGGAATTCGTCGAGTCGGCTCTCCAGTCCCGCCTGGCGCAGCTTCTCGTCGGCGAACTCGGCCATACGGCGGGCGTTGGTCGATCCGGCGAGCCGCGAGGGGATCTCGCTCGTGATATGTAGCACGCTTTCCCAGGCGTTATCGGCCGATACTTCGCGCAGAATGTCATCGAGCGCCATCTGATCCGTCCTCCCGTTGATTCCTGCTCATCGCAGAATGAGTAGAGCATGGAGCAGAGGACCGCGCAAGATGACGCGCCAGCCGTGTGCTCTGGCTGTCCTTGCCTGAACCGACGATCTGTTCCCCCCTGACCAGGGAGCCAGACCGATCCCCCGACCCATTTACCACCGGATTATCTCCGGAGAGACGGTTTTGCCCGCGCGCCCGCGACGCACGATTGGTACCGATAGACGTTGATCGGTCCCTGCGAATCGCGACACCGGCCGATCAGGTGGGTTGTTCCAGTTGGAAGGAATCACGAATGGCCCTTACACCGGAAACCACGATCGGGACCGCGGCGGACGCGGACCTCGCTGTACTTGAAGCCAGGCTCCTGGGTCGGTTGATTCGCCCCGGCGATCGGGACTACGACGAAGCCCGCCAGGTGGTCCATACGCTGGTCGATCGTCGCTCGGACTACATCGTGCGCGCGGCTGATGCCGCCGATGTTCTGCGCGCGGTCGAGTTCGCGCGTGCCTATTCGCTTCCGCTGGCCGTCCGCAGCAGCGGTCACAGTTTCGCGGGACTGGGAACGGTCGACGGTGGCGTGGTCGTAGACCTCTCGAAAATGAACGCCATCAGCGTCGACCCGCGGCGGCGCACCGTCTGGGCGCAGCCCGGTGCGACGTCGTCCGAGTTGGCCGCTGCCACGCAGGCACACGGATTGGTGTTGTCGACCGGCGATACCGGTTCGGTCGCGCTTGGCGGATTGACGACCGGCGGCGGCATCGGCCTTCTCTCACGTAAGTTTGGACTGGCGATCGATCACCTGCGGTCCGTCGAACTGGTGAGCGCCGACAGTCGTTTGATCGTGGCGAGCGCGACGCAGCATCCAGACCTCTTCTGGGCGATCCGCGGAGGCGGCGGTAATTTCGGCGTCGTCACCGGGTTCGAATTCGATCTCGAACCGGTCGGCACGATACTTGGCGGGGCGCTGCTTCTGCCGGCCACCATCGACGTTATCCGACGTTTCGCGGATTACGCGCTGACCGCACCGGACGAACTGACAACGATCGGCACACTGATGCGCACTCCACCTTTACCGATGGTTCCCGCGGAGATGCACGGAAAGCCGGCACTAGTCATCCTCGCCTGTTATGCGGGAGATCCGACAGAAGGCCAGCGCATCATCCAGCCGCTTCGCGATCTGGCGGAACCGATTGCGGACCTGATTCATCCGATGCCGTATGCGGACATCTACAAGCTCGGCGGCGCAGAAGGGCAACGGACCCCGGTCACGACCAAGGGCGGGTTCATGCACGAACTCACCGACGGTGTGATCGATATGCTCGTGGAGAACCTGTACGACGGCTTCGACCCGTTCGCCATGATCCAGTTGCGTCCGCTCGGCGGTGCGATTACCCGCATTCCGAACGATGCGATGGCTTTTGCCCACCGCGACAAAGCGTTTGCCCTGTCATTGATCAATCTGGGTGTCGAACGAGAGAATCAACAGTGGGTTGATCGCACGTGGGATACGCTCAAGGCGCATACGTCCGGTGTATACGTTAACTTTGTCGGCGACGAAGGCCAGCGTCGAATCGCCGATGTCTATCCGGCGGAGACGTATGCCCGGCTCGCGGAGGTGAAGCGTCGCTACGATCCGACCAACCTGTTCAGCATCAACCTGAACGTCGCGCCCGCCGAATAGATACATTTACTCCCACTCGACGATGGACGGCTCGTTCCGCACGCTGCACTCCGTATGCTCAGCGTCGCACCAGGCTTCGGATGAGCTTGAGCGCGGTGGCTGGTTCGTCGCCCTTGCAGATGAAGGCATGTGCGCCCGCGAGCAGCGAATCCCGATGATGCTCGGGTCGAGTGCTGAGGATGATGATGAGCAGTCCTGGGCAGTGGGTGCGGACCTGCTGCAACAGCCGCGCCGGATCGGGACCGGCGAGGCTCCAGTCGAGTAACAAGATCGTCGCGCGGACGGCTGACAGATAGTCGATCAGTCCGTCGGCACTGTCGCGATCCCCGGCGATGACGAGATCAGGTTGGTGTTCGAGGATGAGAAAGAGCGCCGAGCGCACGCAGGCGAGACGTTCGATGACGACGACCCGTTCTTCTCGACCATCTTCCGACGTTGCTTGTTGCCCGGTCACGCTGCCGTTTCCTCCTTAACGTGTTAGCGTGCCGTAAATCGAATGACCGGTCACCCGCAGAATGACCGGTTTCCACCTGGTAAGTTGGACAGGTGAGGTTACTCGACGAGGTGGTGCTGGATGGCGAGCGCGACCGCTTCGGTACGGCTGCTGACGGCGAGCTTGCCCAGGATGTTGCTGACGTGGAAGTCGACGGTTGAACGGCTGATACTCAATTCGTCGGCGATCGCGCGGTTGCTCAATCCCCGTTTCATGAGCGCCAATACGTCGAGTTCGCGCGGGCTGAGATCGTGACCGGGCGCGGCCGGCCGGGCCGCCTGGCTGATCAACGCCTGGGTCGCCTCGGGTGCGAGTGTCGGTCGCCCACCTACCGCGCCGCGAATGGCGGCAGCGAGATCAGCTGAGCCGACGTTCTTCAGCAGATAGCTCATGGCGCCTGCCTGCAGCACCTGTTTGATGAGCGCTTCGTCGGCGAAGCTTGTCAGCGCGATGACGCGAACGTGCGGCCAGCGATCGTGGATGACGCGCGTGGCTTCGACACCATCGATGCCCGGCATCATCATGTCCATGAGCACGACATCGGGCTGCATCTGTTCGCAGAAGCGAATCGCTTCCTCGCCGTTGCTAGCTTCGCCGGCTGGTTCCATATCCGGCGCACCGAGCAGAAAGGCGGACAGCCCGCTGCGCACCATTTCATGGTCATCAACGATCAGGACACGAATGCGTTCGGTCTGTGCGGCATGTTGACTCAACGTTCCGACTCCTCCATTTTGGGCCACGTCACGGTGATCTGCGTTCCTTCACCCAGCGCGCTTCGGATCTCGATGCTCGCGCCGGCGGACTCTGCGCGCTCAGTCATGATGTCGACGCCGAGATGCCCGGCCGGGATGGACTCGGTCTCGAATCCGCGACCATCATCCGTGATCGTCATCTGTATTGAGGTGTCCTGGCAGACAAGCGCGACGTGGACGTGCTTTGCCTGAGCATGTTTGGCGACGTTGTTCAGCGCTTCCTGGGCGATACGATAGAAGGCGATTTGCGCGTCTGGTGTGAGCGTCGTTCGGTAATGGCCCGCGACATCGAGGCTCAACTCGGTGCGAATCGACCCACTGCTGGCATCGATCAGTTGACGCAACAGTTCAGCGATCGGCATATCGGTCAACGCGTTCGGCCGGAGTTCCACGAGTAACAGGCGCATTTCGGCCAACGCGCCGCGCGTCAGGCGGCGCAATTGCTCCAAGCGATTGCGCGCTTCATCCGGGTTGCTCTCCCAGAGATCGGGGATGACTTCCGAAATAAGACTGGCTGAGAACAGCGTCTGCGTGACGGCATCATGCAGTTCGCGCGCCAGACGCTGCCGCTCTTCGATGGCGGCCGCCTTGCCTGCCTGTTCGCGCAGCTCGGCGTTTTCGATGGCGAGCGCTGCTTGCCGGGCGAACGTCGAAGCGAGCGCGATATCGTCGTTATTGAAATCGCGTGGCTCAGCATAATTGATCGAAAGGGTGCCGTATGATCCATCCTCGGTCGCCAGCGGCACCGAAATGATCGCGCCGACGCGCGCGGCGAGTTCGCGCAGGTTTAAGACGCCGCTCGCATCCTCGTCTTCTCCCTGCTCGTCCATCGATTTGGGGAGTCGAACGATGTCGATGCGATTCGGCTGTTCATTCACTTGCAGCGTTTCATCCGCCACGAACGAGCGCGGCAGGACGGCACGAAGATCGGACACGATCACCGCTTTGCGTCGGGCATAGGCGAGACCGGTCGATGAGCCGTGGACCGGTAAGCGCACGGATGCGAGCTTCGGTGTGAGCCCGACAGAGGCGCGAACGCTCAACAGCTCAGCACCACGCTCTTCAACCGGCATAAAGAGCGCGCTGGCGTCGCTGCCGAGCAGGCGTCGCGATTGCGATGCAATGTAATCAAGAATCTCCTGGAGCGACTGGCGCGAATTGACCACCGCCAGCAGTTCGCGTAGCGCTTCCGCGACATCACGACGCCGCTCAATTTCGATGGTCCGTTCTGCGACGCGTTCTTCCATTTGCTGGTACGCCCGTACCTGATCACTGATGTCGCGGACGACTCCCAGGATCGCGGACCGGCCGGCATAGTTCATCTTCCGGCCGGTAATTTCAACATCGAACGCGGTGCCATCGCGCCGGATATCTTTGATCCGCACGCGGGATTCACGCCCGATACGGATCGCTTTGAGGAACTCAGCGAAGATCGGCGTGCTCTCCCGATGAATGAACGTCGACGGATCCATCCCGACCATATCGGTATAGCCGTGCATGCCGCAAAATGCGGGGTTCGCATCGAGCACGATACCACTCGCTAAATCGTTGACGACCAGACCGTCTCCGGCGCTCAAGAAGAGCGCGTGATACGTCTCGGCCGAACGGTCGCTTTCCTCTCTGACGTCGTTCCGCGAGCGGGGAAGATCGCTCGCCGATGAGATGAAGGAACGCGAGTCATTCGCTCTTTCCGGACCGTTCGGGAGAGAACTGTCCTCCGAAGTATCGCTGCTCATCTCTCCACCTCATACGATCGCTCGCAGTCCTGAACTGGCCCGACGGATCGGCCGTACCTGGCCGAAACGACAGTTCGGGAGCCCGTCCTCTTCCGCAGTTTGCAATCCCGTGAGCTCCCCGGTCTCGCAAGACGATCGCGTCGCGATACTCAGAACCACGAAGAACGAGTGATGCAGTCACTCAGAAGTTCTGGAGATTGTACCGATTTGAACAGGAAGGATACAGGAAATGACCGTTACAATGTTGCGACGCCCCGAGGTGGTCGATCCGATCGTGACAGAGGCGTTCGAGGCGCGGCTGTGGGGTCGCTTGGTGCGACCGAGCGACGCCGACTACGATGAAACCCGCCAACTGCAGAACAAGTTCCATGAGGGGCATCCGGCCTATATCGTGCGCGTGGGCGATGTCGCCGACGTGATTCACACGGTCAACTTCGCGCGTGAAAACGATCTTCCGCTCACCGTGCGCAGTGGTGGGCACAGCATCCCAGGCTACAGTATGGCCGAGGGGAGCGTCGTGGTCGATATGTCCGGCATGAAAAAGGTCAGCGTCGATCTGAAGAAACGGACGCTGACCGCACAACCGGGGGCAACGACCGCGGACGTTCTGGCGGTAGCCGAGCCGCATGGTCTCGGGCTGTCAACCGGCGATACCTCGTCAGTCGGTCTCGGTGGCCTCACAACCGGCGGCGGTATCGGCTTCCTCGTGCGCAAGTTCGGCCTGACGATCGATAGCCTGCGCTCGGTGAACATTGTGACCGCCCAAGGTCATTATCTGACCGCCGACGCGACGCGTCATCCCGATCTTTTCTGGGCGATTCGTGGCGGCAGTGGGAACTTCGGGATCGTAACCTCGTTTACGTTCAACATGAACCAGGTCGGGACAATTCTCGGTGGCGCGATCTTTCTGCCGGTCACGCGTGAGGTGCTGCGTGGCTATGCGGATTACACCACCACTGCCCCGGACGAACTGACGACCATCGCCGGAATCATGATGGCACCGCCGTTGCCGTTTATCCCGGCCGAGTGGCACTTCAAGCCGGTCTTCAACATTCTGGTCGTCTACACCGGTGATCCGGATGAGGGACAGAGCGTGGTGGCGCCGCTGCGGACGCTCGCCGAGCCGGTCGCGGAAGTGTTGATGCCAATGCCATACTCGGGAATCTACGAATTCACAGCGGAGATTGCTCAGCGTCATCACGCAACGGTCAGATCCGGCTTCATGGACGGATTGTCTGATGCGGCGATCGAAATCATCATGTCTGACGTCGAGACGGGATTCGATCCGTACGGCTTAGTGCAGATCCGTGGGCTGGGCGGCGCCTTCGCCCGCGTCCCAAACGACGCGACGGCCTTCGCCCACCGCGACAAGTCGATCTTCCTCGCAGTGATCAATCTCGGCGCGGCGCAGCAGAATCGCCAGTGGGCCGAACGTCTCTGGGATGCGCTGAAGCCCTTCACCTCCGGTGTCTACGTCAACTTCCTGGACGACGAGGGCGAAGAGCGCGTACATGAAGCGTATCCGCGGATGACCTACGAGCGGCTCGCCAGTGTCAAACGGCGCTACGATCCGCTCAATCTCTTCAAGCTGAACCAGAACATCAAACCGGGACGATTCCTAGCATCATCAATTCGATGAGCGCGACAATGGTTTAAGGCGCTGCGCGGCCGCGCGGCGCCTTAAACCATCTGCGGCTTCGCCGGCTGGTTACAGCTCCGGTGTCCCGAGCAGAACCGCGCAATGCACGCTGCGTACCATCTCGCGGTGATCGACGATCAAGACATGAGTGCGGTCGGTTTCGGCCACGTGACGGTGATCCGAGTCCCTTCTCCGGGCGCGCTCCAGACATCGAGCGCCGCGCAAACGTCCTCGGCGCGTTCCGCCATGATGCCGACGCCGAGATGACCGGCTGGAATGGTCGCGAGATCGAAACCGAGACCGTCATCGTAGATCGTCATCTCGATCTGATCGTCGAGGCAATTGAGCGCGAGGCGCACCGTGCGGGCGTGCGAATGTTTCGAAATGTTATTCAATGCTTCCTGGGCGATACGATAGAAGGCGATTTGCGCCTCCGGCGTGAGCGTTGTTCGATAATGGCCCGCGACGTCGAGGCTCATCTCTGCGCGAATCGATCCGCTCGCGGCATCAATCAACTGGCGTAACAGATCGGCGATCGGCATATCGGTGAGCGCGCTCGGACGCAGTTCAACAAGCAACAGGCGCATCTCCGCGAGCGCGCCACGAGTCAGTCGACGCAGCTGTTGCAGTCGCTGGCGCGCTTCATCCGGCTTAGTCTCCCAGAGATCGGGGATCACTTCGGCGATGAGGCTGGCTGAAAACAACGTCTGCGTAACGGCGTCGTGCAGCTCGCGTGCCAGACGCTGCCGCTCCTCGACCGCCGCCGCCTTCCCAGCCTGCTCGCGCAATTGCGCGTTCTCGATGGCCAGCGCAGCCTGGCGCGCGAACGTCGAGGCGAGCGCGATGTCGTCGTTGTTGAAATCCCGCGGTTCGAAGTAGTAGAGCGAAAGCGTGCCGTAGGAGGTGTCCTCCAGAGCCAGCGGTACCGCAAGGAAGGCGCCAAACCGCTGCGCGAACGAACGCATGCCGGAGACCTGAGTGGCGTCAGGATCGTGCTCCGGGTGTTCCAGGAGTGACGGAAGGCGGACGATTTCGATGCGGTTCGATTGCTCGTTCAGTTGCAGCGTGTCATTGGGGACGTATTCCAGAGGCAAAGCGGCGCGCAGGTTGGGCACGATCACAGCCTTGCGTCGAATGTAGGCGAGGCCGGTCGATGAGCCGTGGAACGGCATGCGAACCGTCGAATGTTCGGGTGTTAGCCTGTCGGAGGCCCGGATGCTCAACAGTTCGACTCCCGGCTCATCGACCGGCATAAAGAGCGCGCTGGCATCGCTGCCGAGCAAGCGGCGCGATTGCATCGCCAGGTAATCGAGGATCTCCTGCAACGACTGCCGCGAATTAACGACGGCTAGGAGCTCCTGCAGACCTTCGGCAACCTCACGGCGCCGCTGAATCTCGTTTGTGCGCTCGGCGACGCGTTCTTCCAGCTGCAGATAGGCGCGGACCTGCTCGCTGACGTCGCGGACAACACCCAACATCGCCGGCTGACCGTTATACGTCATCAAACGCCCAAGGACTTCGACATCAAACACGGTCCCGTCGCGCCGAATGTCCTGAGCCCGGGCGCGGTATTCGCGGCCGGCGCGGATCGCTTCGACGTACTCGGCGAAAATCGGTTGGCTATCCGGATGGATGAAGGTCGAAGGATGGAGCCCCACCATCGTGTCGTATCCGTGCATGCGGCAGAACGCAGGGTTCGCTTCGAGCACCACTCCGCTCACCAGATCGTTGACGACGAGGCCGTCACTGGCGATCTCGAAGATGTCGCGATACTGCTGAATTGACTGCTCGGATCGCGGTTCGGCCCTGTCCCGCTTATCGGTCTTCCGTGACTCAGCCGAGCCGACGGAATGCGATGACTGCGCGCGTTCTGGACCTTGACGCGGTGAATCGTTCTCCATCGTGCTGCTGCCCAGCCCTGTACTGTGAGCGGATGAGCCCTGTCCTGTACTGACCCGAGGTGTCACGCGTACCTGGCCAAAGCGGCAGGGTTAGAGCCCGCACCATTCCTCAGTTTGCATTCCCGTTGTTTCCCCGGTCTCGCCAGCGTCGCACATCGCGATACTCAGATCATCGAACAGCGAGTGGCGTGGCCGCTCCGGAGTTCTGGAGATTTTACCGATTCTGATTGGAAGGGAACAGGAAATGACGGTTGCAACTTCGCGGAGTTCCGAGGTGATCGATCCGGTTTTGACGCAGTCGTTCGAGTCGCGGCTGCTGGGTAGCCTGGTGCGACCGAACGATGTCGAGTACGACGAGGCTCGCGAACTGGTCAACATGTTCCACAATGGTCATCCGGCCTACATCGTGCGGGCAGCCGATGCCGCCGACGTCATTCGCGCCGTCGAGTTCGCCCGTGAGCACGACCTGCCGGTTACCGTCCGCAGTGGCGGACACAGCGTTCCGGGCTATAGCATGGCCGACGGCAGCGTCGTCGTTGACATGTCCGGTATGACGGCGGTCAGTGTTGACCCCGAAACAAGGACGCTCTGGGCGCAGCCGGGTGCGACGACGGCTGATGTGCTGGCCGCAACGCAACCACACGGTCTGGCGCTCTCGACCGGCGACACCGCCTCGGTCGGCCTCGGCGGATTGACAACCGGCGGCGGCATTGGCTTCCTGGTTCGCAAATATGGCCTGACGATCGATAGCCTGCGCTCCGCGGAAATCGTGACAGCCGATGGTCGCCTCCTGACGGCGAGCAAGACGCAAAACAGCGATCTCTTCTGGGCGATCCGCGGAGGCAGCGGCAACTTCGGGATCATCACGTCATTCGAGTTCGATTTGCAGCCAGTCGGCATGATTCTCGGCGGCGCCATCATCCTGCCGGTCACGCGTGAGGTGCTTCGTGGCTATGCCGACTACACGACGACCGCCCCGGACGAGCTGACCACGATCGCCAACGTGATGCCGGCGCCGCCGCTGCCGATCGTCCCGGCCGAATGGCATTTCAAACCGGCTTTCATCATTCTTGTGGCCTATGCCGGCGATCCCGAAGAAGGACAGAAGGTCGTCGCGCCGCTGCGCGCGCTGGCTGAACCGGTCGCCGAACTCCTCGTCCCGATGCCGTATGCCGGACTCTACGAGTTCACCGCGGAAGGCGCCAAACGGCACCATGCAACGGTCAAGTCCGGCTTCATGGATGGCCTGTCCGATGCGGCGATCGAGGCGATCGTGACCAACGTCGAGACGGCGTTCGATCCGTTCGCGATGATCCAGATCCGTGGACTTGGCGGTGCAATGGCGCGGGTTCCCAACCAGGCGACTGCCTTTGGACATCGCGACAAGTCGATCTTCCTCGCTCTCATCAACACGGGTGCGGAAGAGGAGAATCGCCAGTGGACTGAACGTCTCTGGAACGAACTGAAGCCCTTCGCCTCCGGTGTCTACGTCAACTTCCTGGGAGATGAAGGCGAAGAGCGGGTGCACGAGGCCTATCCGCCGATGACCTACGCGCGACTGGCCGGCGTGAAGCTGCGCTACGACCCGCTCAACATCTTCAAGCTGAACCAGAACATCAAACCGGCCGGCTCGCCCGCCGAGCATCGGCGAGCGAAGCGCTTTTCGCGGATCATGGCGTCGCTGGTTCCTAACCCGGTCCCGGAGATCTGGTAAGCGCGAAGCGCGGCTCGCACCCCCAGCCCCTCTCCCACTACTGGGAGAGGGGTGTCTTTTTGGGAGCGTTACAGCGGTTGGCACATTAATTGACCAACCTTCGTAGGGGCAACCCCCCGTGGTTGCCCTGGTACCCTGCGGCCAAACATGACGGCACACGACCAGGGCAACCACGGGGGGTTGCCCCTACCGGGACCAGTGGGTCAACGTATCTGCAAATTGCTCTCAGGTTCTCTGTCCCCTTGGCGAATCGGTAGGCAGGATGGAACACGACCGCTTCCCCCCTGAATCTCCCCTCGCCCAGTATTGGGAGACGGTTCTCCCTCCCATGGGGAGGGAGTCAGTGGGAGGGACCGGCTAGCGGTGTGGGCTCTTCCGTTACCTCGTCAACCTTCTCGCCATGTGCTCGGCGATGGTCATGCACGTCAGATTAGTGTTGGCACGGGTGACGTCGGGCATGATCGAGCCGTCGATGACGCGCAGGTTCTCGGTGCCGAGGACCCGGCAGTTGGAGTCGACGACGGTGCGTGGATCGTCGATGGCGCCCATGCGGCAGGTGCCGGAGATGTGCCAGGTATCGCGCGAGGCAGTGAGCAACCATTCATCGAGATCGCGATCGTCAGCGACGTCATCGATCGTCGTGAACGGTGCGTCGGATCCATAGTTGACCAAAGTGACGCGCTCGGCAATGGCCCGAACCGCACGGTGCTGGGCGAGCGCGAAGAGCCGTCGAGCACCATCGCGCAGGCGCACCAGATCGCGCTCGTCGCTGAGCAGATTCTGGTCGATCACCGGTACGTCGAACGGATCACGGCTCGCCAACGTCAGCGTACCGCGCGAGAAATTCTGCCAGGTGAGGATGTTGATGCCGCCGAAGGCGAGCCCCGCCTCATCGAAGCCGCTCAGATTGCGGCTGCTGATCACCATGTCATTAGCCCCGGCTCCGGCCAGCCCCGAGCTGTAGCGGATGTAGCAGCACATCAGACGACTGTCCCAATGTGTCGCGCGAGCCTCAGGGCGGAGATCGAAACGAACTCCGACGGCGGTGTGATCGAGCAGGTTATGCCCCACCGGGAGATCCTGGCGTACGTCGATGCCGAGCGCTTGCAGGTCGGCCGCTGGACCGATGCCGGAGCGGAGAAGGATGGCCGGACTGAACGCAGCGCCGGCCGCGATAATGATCTCGTGGCCGAAGAGTTTGATCGACTGGCCATCACGGTGGGCCCGCACGCCAATGGCCCGCGACCCGTCGAAGAGAACGTGGTCAACATGCGTCTCACCGAGAATCGTCAGGTTGGATCGATCGCGCGCTGGTTCGAGATAGGCATCGTTGGTCGACATACGGCCGACCTGTGACCGATTGACCGGCATCGCGCAGATGCCCGTCGATTCCGGCGCGTTCAGATCGGGATCCCAGGGATAGCCAAGCTCCAACCCGGCTTCGAGGAGCGCAAGATCGACCTTGCCCCATTGGGCGAACGTGGGTCGATAGATCGTGACCGGGCCGCGATTCCCGTGATACGGCGCGTCGCCGTAGTCGAGATCGTTTTCGAGTCGATTCATATCCGACAAGAGTTCTTCGCCGGACCAGCCCTCACAGCCCTGCTCGGCCCAGTTGTCGTAGTCTTCCAGCATGGCACGATGGGCGATCATATAGTTGATCGTCGAACTCCCGCCGAGCCCTCGACCACGATCGTAGCGACGCGGCCCCTGGCGACTGGTGCGGCGCGAGAGGAGCGCCGGCCACTGATGGTCGGGATAGGCATCGGGGTTGGTAATACCGAGCGGATTGGCGCTGTGCATCGCGGCCGGTGCATCGGCGGAGCGATAGTCGGGACCAGCCTCGACGAGCAGCACCGAGGTCTTTGGATTCTCGCTCAGGCGCGCGGCGAGCACCGCACCGGACGATCCGGCGCCAACGATGAGATAGTCAAACTGACGATCGCCGAGGGTCATCGACCGGCTCCTTCTTGTGTCTCGCCAACGTGGGTCGGTACTCACGTGTACGGCTCACAAAACCACAGAGCGGTCCATGATGCAAGGATGACGTATTGGCGCGCGATCCTGACGCAGCGACTCAGACGAAGCCGAACGCTGGTGGGAAGACGATCACGACGATAGCAGCCCAGGCGGCGTAGACCGGCAGATAGTCGGTCTGCCATCGTTCGAGGCTTGCGAACGAACCGCGGCCGCGTAGAAAACGGATATAGAGCACGGCGGACCAGGCGAGATTGACGAGCAGAATGATGTTCATGCCGAGTGCGGCGGTGCGATTTGGACTGAAGCCGAAGTCGCTGATTCGCGCGGCGATCGCCCAGAGCGCGACGGCATCGGTCAAGAGCGCGCTGATCACGAGCACAACCTGCAACAGATCGAAGATGCCGGGCGACGAATAGCGATCCCGCGCGGACATCGAATAGAGCAACAGACCCACGACGACCATGAGAAGCAGGTCGAAGGCAATCAGCGCATCCCGCTCGATGTCGACACCACGGCCGGTCCAGAGCCAGGCGCCGAGGAACGCCACCAGGACGGCGGCGAAGAGCGGCGTGAAGAGGCGCGTGAGCACCGGCGCCATATTTTCGATCACGCTTTGCTTCGCCTCGACGAGCCAGGACGCGACCAGAACGGCACCGACCGCGCCGCACGGTAGCATCCAGAGCGAGAAGAATGTTTTGGTGTCGATTCCGATCGCCTGGAAAATCAGCGCCATGAACCCGGTCAGCACCCCGCCACCGAGCGCGATCAGCACATAGTAGATGAAGAGTTCGCCCGAGAACCGAATGAAATCCATCCGTCGGCCGCTGTCGCCCCAACGCCCGCCGGCGTAAGCGATACCGACGGCCAGCCAGAGTGTGATCGGCAGATGCAGCGCCGTCAGCACCTCGGTCGAGCCTTCCGAGTGGAATGGATAGACGTTCGCGAAGATCGCTGCACCAACGAATGCCAGCGCAATCCAACCGAGCGTGCGCATGTCAAGGCGCCGCTTCCAGACGAAATAGCCAGTCAGCAGCGGGAGTACGAAGAGGCTTACGTTGCGCGCGTAGAGGCCGGCGTCGTGGTCGAGATCCAAGCCGAAGAGTGCCGGGAGCTTGATGAGCACTGCCGCTACCACAGCTAGCGCGATCGCGACGATTGCGTCGGTTTGAACCGCCACCCGTGCGCTCTCGCCCTCTGAGGGGGCGACGACCAACTGCTTCCAGAGCCGTTCCGAATGCTCCCGCGCGAATTCCCGCGAGAGCGCGTCGAGGTTGCCCATTCGCTTCACCGCAACGAGGAACGCTTCATCGGGCTCGAGTCCGGCGTCGATCAGGCCTTCGATCTGCTCGCGCAGATGATCCTCCAGCTCCGCGACATCGACGGAGTGGATCGCCTGGCGATGGCGAAGGTAGGTGCGCCATTGATTAATCTGATCTTCGAGCGTTGTAGTATCTCCCGATACCTGCATTGCTCAAGTCCCCAGGGGCCGCGGCGCGGCGGCTCGTAGTTGGACAGCGGGATTGGGTAGGGAGAGCGCTTGCCAGATTCCACGCAGCGTCGCATCGACCGCGAGCCATTGCCGCCGCTCCTCTGCCAGCTGGGTCTGGCCTTGTGAGGTGATCCGATAATACTTACGGCGACGGCCACTCTCCGCGACTTCCCAGCGCGCTTCGATATAGCCGAGCCGCTCCAGCCGGTGCAACACCGGATAGAGCATGCCGTCCGTCCATTCCATACGACCGCCGGACAACTCCCGAACGCGCTGGAGAATCGCATAGCCATAGCTGTCGGCTTCGGCCAGAATGGCCAGCACGATCGGCGTTGAGGAAGCAGCGACGAGGTCTTTGTTGATCTCCATTTGTCCGCCTATCACCCGACGTGACGAGACACGCCACAGTCTCAAGAAGAACATTATACATGGCAGCACTAGGTATGGCCGGAGCGAGACGCTCGGGCATTCGCTGATGCGGCTCACAGATCTCGATGGGAGAAGGTCAGAACCGCCGCTCCGAGCATGACCAGCGGGTAGATCAGCGCCCAGAGAACCAGCGCCGTCGCCGGAGGGCTATTGCCGACGAACGGCAGCCCATCGGCTGTTGATCGCAATCTGACGAGGTAGAGCGGTGACAGGACGTAGTATGAGGCGCCTCTCCAGACCGCGTCACTCGGAATGAGCAGGCTCACCGCCGTGCCGATGTTGAGCATCGCATCGTTCGAGAGTGCACCGCCGATCACTTCGATGATCCCGGCGAGCCAGGCGAGGCCGAAAAGGCTAAACACGACGACGCCGTTGGCAAGCGTGGAGAGCACGGTACTGCCGAGGAGGCTGAGCGTGAGCAAGACGATCGATGCCAGCATCATCAGCAACGTTGCACGTACCGGATCGGGCGTCGTATAGCCGGAAATGAGCCAGGCGGAGAGTAACAGCATGCCCGCCATGAGCCCCACATAAACACCGATGAGCCCGGCATACGCCAGCCAGCGACCGACGACAAATTCCGCCCGCCGTAACGGCCGGGCGAGAATCGCGTGCAGCGCGCCGGAGTCGATTTCGCTGGAGATTGCGCCGACTGAAAGGAAGAGTGCCAGGAAGCCCGCCAGGAAATTGATCGCATACAACCCGAGCACCGACATCACGGTGCCGAACATCGCCTGCGTCTGTGCGTTGCTGAGTGGCCCGGAGAGCTCGTTATCGTTTTGGTAGATCAAATAGAAGGCGAGCGCGAACAACCCCAGAAACGCCAGGCTCAGGATCGCTCCGGCGAGAATCAAGCGCCGGCTGATCGCCTCCTGTATCGTAAATCGTGCGATTGTGAGCGTGTTCACTGCTCTCCGCCCTCGACCAGGTCCATGAAAACCTCCTCCAACGACCGGTGTATCGGCACCAGTTCGAACAGCTGATGGCCTCGCCTGACGACCAGCTCCGCAATCAGCGGCGGGAGGTGC
>CALAGB010000434.1 GCA_937891245.1 uncultured Thermomicrobiales bacterium
CGGAAGCGACGCTCAGCTTCCTCGGCCTTGGTGTGCAGGCACCCAATCCGAGCTGGGGAATGATGCTGAACGATGCGCGCGACTATCTGTCCGATGCCCCCTGGCTGGCACTCTTCCCATCCGCCTGTATCAGCCTGGCCGTCCTCGCCGTGAACTTCGTCGGTGACGGACTGCGCGACGCACTCGACCCACGGTATCGCGACGAATGAGGAGCCGATCGGATACGACGCCTGCGTACAGAGATACGCACCAGACGGGAGAAGGGGGGCTACCGCACGCGTTCAGGTTCGTTCGTCCTGGGCATAGTTTGAGGAGATGATTTTCGATGTTTCCGCATGGACGCATTTCTCGACGCAGTGTGCTGCGCCTCGCCGCCCTCGGCGCGGTGGGCGGTCTGATCGCAGCCTGCGGCAGTTCATCCGATTCGACGACTGAAGCCGAATCAACCTCGGCCGCCGGTTCGTCATCAACCACGACCGGTACAACCACCGGTACGACCACCGCATCGCCGGCCGCCGGCAGCGGCAGCAGCACGACAACGTCAAGCTCGAGCGGCAAGACCGATCTGACGCTGACATTGCCGGCTGAACCAGGCTTCCTGAATCCCGTCATGGTCTCCGGCGACCGGAATTTCTCCAAGATTAGCTGGCAGCTCTACGATTCGCTCCTCGTCTACGACTTCGAGACGAAGCAGCTGCAGCCACAACTCGCCACGAAATGGGAGATGAAGGACGAGACCACCTGGGAGTTCACGCTGCGGGAAGGCGTGCAATTCCATCAGGGCTACGGCGAGCTGACCGCGGACGATGTCGAGTTCATGGTCAATCTGGTCGTCAGCCAGAACAAGCCGCTCAAGTTCCTCTATTTCTTCGTCGAAAGCGCGAAGGCGACCGGAACCTACACCGTCGAGTACAAGCTGAGCCAGTCGTTCGCCCCGTTCCTGGTGACGACCGCCCGCGATCGCGCCGCGATGATCGTCTCCAAGAAAGCCTACGAAGAGATGGGCGAGGAGAAGTTCAACCGCAATCCGGTCGGCACCGGACCATTCGAGTTCGTCAGCTGGAAATCTGGCCAGGAAGTCAAACTCAAGAAGTTCGATCAATACTGGCAAGAGGAACTTCCCTACCTGACCGATATCACCTACCGGATTGTCGGTGACACGATCACACGGGAATCGTTGCTCAAGACCGGGGAGGTCGATTTCATCGACGCGCCAGACTACAAGAACGTCGCCAATTGGAAGAAAGATAACAAGTATGTCGTGACATCGGTCCCAAGTTGGGGAACCGATTGGATGCCATACAGCGTAACGGTGCCGCCGTTCGACAAGAAAGAGCTGCGCCAGGCGATCAGCTACGCCGTCGATCGCGAGGCGTTGGTACAGGACGTCTATTACGGCGAAGCGCAGGCCGATCAGGGACCGCTGGCCGAAGGGTATATCGGCTATCCGAATCCAACCGTCTATCCGCTCAAAGCGGATACGGCAAAGGCGAAGGAACTGCTGGCGGCGGCCGGATTCCCAGACGGATTCAAGACGACTGCGATCTGTACCGCCCAGTTCAAAAACGAAACCGAGATCATCGCCGGGCAGCTTGCTGAGGTCGGCATCGAGATGACCGTCGAGGTTGTCGATCCGGGCACATCTAGTGCACGCACCAAGGTGCTGCAGTTCGAAGTCAACATGGCGAACCTCAGTTACATGACGCCGGATAGCGACTCGACAATGTACTGGTTCTATCACACCGATACCGTCGGGAATTACGGCTACAACAACCCGGATGTCGACAAGGCGCTGGAAGCCGCTCGGGTGACCGACGACCCGGCGAAGCGGGCCGAGATGTACCAATCAATCATCAAGACGGTCCTGGAGGACGCACCGTATACCTACCTGCTCCACCCCAACATCGTGCGTATCTACAAGGACGGGCTCCAGGGTGTACCGCTCTCGCCACAGGACCCGGTCCTGATCTTGAACCGGGCAAAATGGGCGTAATCACGATCGAACGTAAGGAAGAGTATTGATGACTTCTGGAACTGACGGACTTCAGCCGCTGCCTCAGGCCGATCTCGCGACCTGGGACAATATGGACCGAGCGGTGACGGTCGGCTTTCGCGCGGTCGGCCACTCACGCGGCTCACTGCCGCTGCTCTACGACCTGGCACGCGGTGACGAGCCGCTCTCCTATCTGATCGCGCAGGAACTGTTGCAGCAGCGCGGCGCGCACGTCGGTATTCTCACCGGCGCCGCGGTGCCGGAATACCTCCCAAATGGTGAGAACGATGGCCCGCTCGGCGCGATCGTGCTCGGCAACGCGCTCAAGGCGCTCGGCTATCGCGTAACGATCCTGACCGAGTCAGAGCTTTTCCGCGTCTTCGATGAACTGTTCGGCGTCTATGGCTCGACGCTCGATATTATCGAACTCGACAAGAACGACGCAGCCGATCATGCGGGCACCGCGCCGGACCTTGATGCCCTCATTTCGATCGAAAAGCTTGGTTCCAACGCGAAGCACGTCATGCACGGCGCGACCGGCGTTTCGCGCAACGGAACGCGGGCACATGTCGACGGACTGGTCAACCGGCTCAACGATGCCGGCAAGCTGACGGTCGGCATCGGCGATGGTGGCAATGAGATCGGCTTCGGCAAGATCTACACGGAAGCGCGCGAACTCCTCGACTACGGGAAGCAGTGCCGCTGTGAATGCAACGACGGCATCGTGACGATTACCGGGACGAAGTATCTCTTCCCGGTCGGCGTCTCCAACTGGGGCGCCTACGCCGTGACGTCCGCGCTGGCAGCGGCGACGAAAGAGCTCGGCATTCTCCACACACCGGAGCGTGAGCTGGAGATCATCGCGGCGGCGACTCGCGTCGATTGTCGCGACGGCGGCGCCGGCACGGCGCGTGACTATGTCGACAGTGTCCCTGCTCGAACGAGCGCGGCCATCGTTGAAATCCTGAAGGCGCTCGCGGAAAAGGTCGACGAACGGAGCGACCGACCATTCTAATCTGACCTGCATCGGAGGTGAACCATGCGTTCGCTCACGATCCTTGTGGCCATCGCAGCAGTGGCGCTCATCCCGGTTGGGATGGGCGCCGCGAACGGGCGTGGCAACGGCCTGACGCCGTCGACCGTCACGCTTGAGCTGGTCATCGCGAACTCGAGCGCCGACGCACTTGGCTCCGACATGCAGCAGTTCATCGACACGCTGCGCAGCGATCTCGGCCTGACGATCGATTCAGCGCCGTCCGAAGGGATCAGCATCGAACCACGCCTTTCGGCCCAAGGGAGCGTGAACGGCTACGTCGCGACCAATTACCTCCGCTTTCTCTGCCAACCGGAGCGTCAGCCGGAGGTTCTATCCCAGTCGATCGCGGTGGCGCATCGCTTCACCGGTGCCGATGTCTACATGATGACCGCGCCCGTGAACCGGCCGGCGACGACAAGCTGGGACGCGCAATGGCTGCAATGCGGCTGAGAAACCAATTAGCCGCGGTCGTGGCTCTAACGAATCGGAAAAAACATGACACGAACAGAACGGCTGGAGTTCGAGCATCTCGTCGCGGTTCGCTCCGCCGGACCAGGGAACTGGTCAGCGGATGGCCAGCACATCGCCTTTGTCTGGGCCGAACGCTCGGGAACCTCGTATCTCTGGACCTACGACGTAGCGACGGCGCGACTGCGCCGTGTGAGTGAGCGGCCGGTCATCCTGGAGGCAACCGATGGGACCGATCGCCGCGACCTCGGTGGGGGACCGCAATGGTCGCTAACCGAACCGAAACTTGCGTTCTTGTCGAACAGTAGCCGCGAGGCCGGCACGAGCGTCTGGTCGGTGGGGCTCGACGGCAACGAAGCCGTCGAAATCACACAGCATGTGAGCAGCGACCGGACGCCGCGCTGGTCGCCCGACGGGGCGCGCATCGCGTTCGTTGGGAATCGCGATGGGCGCGACGATATCCAGATCGTACCGGCAGAAGGTGGGATCGCCGTCCAGTACACCTATGATCGCTGGGACAACACCGATCTCGCCTGGTCACCGGACGGCGACGCGATCGTCTATATCTCGCAACGGAGCGACCGCGATCTCTTCTCCAACAATCTCTGCATCGTCAACACCACGAACGGTGAGGTGACGCAGATCACGACCGGTGACGATGCCAACGATCGCTCGCCTCGCTGGTCGCCCGATGGGTCAGCGATCGCCTTCGTCTCCAATCGTGCCGACACCGACGATATCTGGCTCATCGCGCCGGATGGCTCAGGACTCCGCAAATTGACCGAGGGCCCCGGTGAGAAAGCCGATCCACAGTGGTCGCCGGATGGAACGTCGATCGCCTACACCGTCGCCCATCAGTGCGCGATCGACATCTTCGTCGCATCAGTAAATGGTGGTGAACCGCAACGCATCACGAGCGAGGGCATCAACCGCGCCCCACGCTGGTCACCCGACGGAACCTCGATCCTCTACCTGCATTCCGGTGCGGGGGAGCCGGCGAACCTCTGGATCAAGGCCGTCGATGCCGGCCCCGACGTGCCGGGCCGGCGGATCACCAATGTCGCTCAGGGGATGCTCGACGGCATCGCCTTCATAGAGCCGGAACTGGTGTCGTATCCGAGCGAGGGCGATTTCACGATCGAAGCGTTACTCTATCGTCCCGCCGAACCTCGGGCCGAACGAGGCCCCGGAATCGTCTGGGTTCATGGCGGCGGCAACGCGCTCCTCGTCAACGACTGGATTCCGCTGCTCCAGTTCCTCGTCCAGCGCGGCTACACGGTTCTCGCGCCGAACTACCGGGGCAGCACCGGCTATGGCAAGGCCTTCATGGAGGCCAACATGGGCGAACAGACCGGAGACGATCTGCACGACTGGATCGCGGCAGCGGAGTTCCTGCGCCAACTCCCAACCATTGATCCGGACCGCGTGGCGATCATGGGCGCGAGTTGGGGCGGTTACGCGACGCTCATCTCCCTCGGTCGAGCGCCCGGCGCCTTCCAGGCCGGTGTCGCGCTGGCGGCACCCTCACACTGGTTCAGCTACTGGGAGGAGACGCGGACCTCGTGGACGCGCCGCTTCCGCATCAAGCTGATGGGCGCACCTGCACAGAATATCGAACGCTACCGGCGGCAATCAGCGCAGGAGTATGCCGCGAGCTACCAGTCGCCGGTCCTGATCCTCCATGGCCAGGACGACCCGGGCGTGCCGGTGGGGCAGGCGATCGGCATAGCGCAGGCGCTGGCACGCCACGACAAGCCCCATGAATTGAAGACCTACCCTGGGGAGGGTCACTCGTTCCGGAAGCCGGAGGCGATGATCGATTCGGCACGACGCATCGAAGCGTTTTTGAACGAGCACCTGTAACCGATGAGAACGAGGCGCAGCGGACAGCGCTTATGCCTCGTTCTCACCATTCTCTTCGAGGTCGGCGAAGGAGATCCAGTCGGGATTTCGCTTGAGAACCTGAAGCGCGTGCGCCGTCTCGATCTTCTGGATACCGGGGATGGTGGGAAGCGTAATCGTGAGAAAGGCGACGAGATCGGCGTTCGAACGGAGCAAGGCCGCGATCAAGATATCGTAGGCGCCCGAGGTAATCGTGGCATAGCGAACTTCCGGCAGCGCGGCCAACGCCAGCGCGGCGTCACGAATACGCGGGACATCGACATTGATGCCGATGATCACCTCGACCGGGTAGCCGAGGCGTGTTGGATTGGCCACGGCCTGAATGCGAATGATGTTTTCGCACAGCAATCGGCGGATTCGGTTGGCGATGGTTACTTGCGAGACACCCGTCTGGCGCGCCAGTTCTCGGTTGCTGGCACGACCATTCACCCGGAGCAGCCTGATCAACTGGCGATCGAGACGATCCAAGCGCGCGGGGCTTTCGTCCGTGACCAAATCATTCTCCATGAGCACCTCCGCGTGCATACAGCGAACTCTACCGATTCGACATATTCTATCATCTACCGGTAATCGAATGGATGGAAGTTCGATCGCCGAGGCCGGTTGACACCTCAACTGAACGAATCTGTCTCGTATCGAGCGGTGGAACCCCGTGTCGATGGTAGCGAGATGTTGCGTTTTGAGCAACAGCACGACCGGAGGGAACGGCAAATTCACGCCGGTCTGTGGGAAGAGAAACGAAGGGAACGGAGTCGGTCATCGATCGGCGGTCGCGCCAGAAGACTCTGTGAAATGGGGCTCGTAACATGCCCCTAACATCGCGTATAACTGTGAGCGTTATCACGCGAGCTCGAATACGGGGGGCGATGCTTCCGGTCGGGGAACCAGGTATCGTTCGGTTCAGGGCGAGCGGTGATATGCAGCACCGAAGGACGCTTCCGATTGACGGAACGCACGAAGACATTAGCACTCTACCGCGAATGGGTGTATCCGCTCCTGGCTCGAATCGAGCCGGAGCGTTCGCATCATCTCGCCCTGCGCGCATTGCGCATCAGCGGTGCGTTGCCGGCGCTGGTTGATCCGCTCCGGCATTTCGCGGCACCCGATGATGACCGTCTGCGAATTGAGCGGTTCGGCCTCTCGTTCGCCAATCCGCTCGGCGTCGCCGCCGGATTCGATAAGGACGCGCACGTCGCGGAACCGCTCCTGCGCCTTGGTTTTGGCGCCGTCGAGGTCGGAACCGTGACGCCGCGACATCAACCGGGGAATCCACCGCCCAGGCTCTGGCGCTTTCCGGAGCAGGGCGCGCTGGTTAACGCACTCGGCTTCCCGAGCGCAGGTGCGGCCGCCGTCCGCGAACGACTGGCCGGACGGCACTTCCCGGGAGTCATCGGCGTCAATCTGGGCAAGAACTGGGATACCCCGGTCGTCCACGCTTCGGAAGACTATGTCTCGGTGCTGACGACGCTCTGGGATACGGCCGGCTATTTCACCGTCAACGTCAGCTCGCCGAACACCCCCGGCCTGCGCGATCTTCAGCGACGCGATGCGCTGGCCGGTATCCTCCTGGCGCTGACCGAGCAGAACGTGCGCTCGGCCCGGCTGAGCGGTGCGGAGAAGCGGCCGATCCTGGTTAAGATCGCACCCGATCTGGATGACGACGGGCTCGACAGCGTGCTGGAAGGGACGCTCGAAGGCGGCGCCTCCGGCATCATCATCGCCAACACCTCAACCAACCATGGGTTGCTCACGCCACCGATACCGAACCTGCCCGGCGGTGTAAGCGGTTCGCCACTGAAGCCACGCGCAACCGAGCTCGTGCGGACCGTCTATCGCCGAACCGATGGCAAGCTGCCGATTATCGGCGCGGGCGGCATCGGCAGCGCCGAGGACGTCATTGAGCGTATGCGCGCCGGCGCCTCGCTCGTGCAGCTCTACACCGCCTTCGTCTATGGCGGTCCGGCGCTCCCCGGCCGCATCGTGCGCGACCTGCAGCACTTCGTCGACCGCGAGGGCCTTCACACCATCGATGAGATCGTCGGAGTCGGCGCCTGATCCGGTTGATCCCGCACGTGCGGGGATTGGCGCCGCTAAAACATCGCGCTACGCAACTCACTCAGGTGCTGGGCGTAGTGGCCCGCGCCATCTCCGTCGATCGCCGCCCGGGCCAAACCGCCCGGCGCGCAGTCAGCTTCGGATGCGTTGCTGATGATTTCGACAAGCGCGACGTGGGCTGCGTTGAATTCGGCCATAACTTCGGACAGCGGCCGATCGCGCCAACGCTCGCGCATCTCTTCGTTGAAGGCGTTCACGTCCCACGGATCACGGCCCACAAGCCCTTCGGCGTTCGGAATATCAGCACCACCCAGCTTCCACGCAGCAACCCGCTCCCAGAGCGCGAGATGCGCGATGAGATCCCGCACACGCCACCCTTCGCCAAGATCCACGTCTTCGCGTCCGCGCAGCGCAGTGACAATGGTTTCAAGTTCGGCGCGCGCCAGGCTCATGCGTCCGAGGAGATCGTCGCGGCTTGACATGTCTTCTCCATTTCGGCCGACCGTCGTACCTACGACGGTCGCTGTTCCGCGACGACTTGGTTGCGCAGGGTCCCGATACCTTCTATCTCGATCTCGACCGTGTCGCCGACCGCCATCTGCGGCGGATGCGCCGGTGTGCCGGTCATAATCACATCACCCGGTTCCAGCGTCATCACCCGGCTGATGAACTCGATCAACGCCGGGACGCCGAAAAGCAACTTGTCGATGGTCGACTGCTGGCGTACCTCGCCATTCACCCGGCAGGTGAGGAGCAGGCTGTCGGTCGCCTTGATGCCGGTGGCAATCGCCGGCCCGATCGGGCTAAACGTATCGAAGCCCTTGGCCCGCGACCACTGACCATCCTTAAACTGGTAATCGCGCGCACTCACATCGTTCGAACAAGCGTAGCCGAGAATGTAGTCATCGACCTGTTCCGCCTTGACGTAACGCGCGCGCCGTCCGATGACAACCGCCAACTCGCCCTCGCTATCGACATGTTCCGGGCCGTCGGGATAGATGATGTCGGCGCCACTGCCGACGATCGAGCTGGGCGGCTTGAGGAAGATGATCGGGTTTTCCGGCTTCACGAAATCGGGCGCGTCCTCGGTCAGGTGATCGAGGTAGTTCAAGCCGATCGCCACGAGCTTGCTCGGCCGCACCGGCGAGAGGAGCGTCACCTGCTCAAGCGGGCCAACCGCCGTGCCGCGCGTCAATTCACCAAACAGATCACCCTGCGCCTCATAGACCGTTCCATCTTCGAGGAGTCCGATGGCATCGGCGTCGCCTCGCTTAAAGCGTACGATATGCACGAGATCACTCCTTCACCGAGTCTCGTTCAACCAATCAATTGAGTTCGTCGCGCGCTGATTATCCGTATCATGACGCCAAACGCGCCCCTGGTCAAGGACCCTTGAATTTCTCGTGCAGAATTCCCGAGATGTAGAGAGCGCAGAGTTCCTAACCAGTAAGAATCTCTGCGCCTTCTGCGTCTCTGCGCGGGGAATCTGTCTCCCCGCTACACGTCGATCTCTGGTTGCAGGCCGAGTGTCAGAAGGGGAGACAGGTCGCGCAGGAGTGCGTCGATCTCACGCTGGTTCTCATCGTCCAGCTGGGCAGCTCCAGGCAGGCGCGAGCGGGACGACGCAATAATCCCGCGCCGCACCAGGACCTCCTTGTAGATCGCCGACGTGTAGAGCGCTTCGTAGTTCAGCAACGGCAGCAGGATCGTGTGCAGGCGACGCGCTTCATCCAGATCGCCACTCTCCAACGCATTCCAGACGAGCACGTGGACATCGGCGACTTCGGCGGCGGGCATCGTACCGCAGGCACCTCGTCGATATTCCTCCAGCATGAAACGCCCGCCCATGCCGCCCATCACACCGCCGAGCTTCCCGCCTGCCAGCGCTCGCACCCGGCTGATCACCTGTGGTGCATGCTCGGATTCCTCTTTGATGAAACGCACGGCCTGGCTTTCGTTCAAAATGCGCGCCATCAGTTCAGCGCTCATCGGCGTCCCAACCGGTCCCGGATTGTTCTGAATCCAGACCGGCAGACCGTCCGCGGCGGCGGCCAGCGCGGCGTAGAAGACAACGATCTCGCTCGGCGGCGCATGTTTCACGTACGGCGACATGGCGATGACGGCGTCGGCGCCGATCGAGGCGGCATGCCGTGCGTAGAGCGCCGACGCAGCCGTGCTCACGCCCGACACGCCGATGATGACCGGCACGCGACCGGCGGTCTGATCGACCAGAATCTCGGCAACCCTGAGACGCTCGGCGTCGGTCAGGATGATCCCTTCGCTGGCATTGACCGGTGCGACGATGCCATGCGCACCGGCCTGTACCGTGAATTCAACGGCCCGGCGTAACGACCGTTCATCGACCTGCCAGTCGTCAGCAAAGGGCGTCGGCGGAATGGCAAAGACCCCACGGAAGCGTGCATCGTCGCTGGACGCGGTCATCATCGTTCCTTTCTCTGCCTCCCTATCCATCGCACCGAGACTGCTGGTGCCGCCGCGCGAAAAACGCCCAGATCGTGCCCGTCGCATCCAGAGCGTCGGAGGCAGATCGGCCCGATCGTCGCGAAAATCGTTGTCTGACACACCAGCGTGTACGCCAGAATACCACCATTACCGCGGCCGATCACGTCTGACGTGCGCGGCAGGGCGGTCACCCGGTGAATGCTATGATACGTGTGCATGTCCCTCCGTACGTGGATCGGAAGGTGGGCGCGCAATGCTCAGAACCCTGTGGCCATTCTCTCCCACCACCGACGGCGGGCCAGACCGGCTGCTGGCGACGAAGCTCTTCGCGCCGCGCCCGCAGGACCGTTTCGTCGTTCGCCCGCGTCTGGTCGAGAAGCTGGACGAGGGTCTCGCGGGCGGATTGATTCTGGTCAGCGCTCCGGCCGGGTTCGGCAAGACCGCCCTCCTCGCCGACTGGGCCCACCGGCGCCACGTCGCATGGCTATCGCGGGACGCCGGGGTCAATGACCTGATGCGGTTCTGGCGCCACATGCTCGCGGCGCTCGACGGAGTGCGTCCGGGCACCGCCGAGCGGGTTATGCCGGCCTTCGACTTCGGTACATCCCCATCGTTCGAACAACCGGTCACGGCGCTGATCAACGACTTCGCGCGCGATCAGTCGGTCCGCCCAGCGCGGATCGCGCGAGACCGACGCCTGCCTATCGCGAAACGGAGAAGCCACGCTCGAGCGCTGGCTGGCAGCACTGCCATCGGACGTGCTCGAATCGAGTCCACGATTGTTGCTGGCGCTACTGATAGGAAGCGTGCTCATCCTCTGCGCGCTCGAAGCCGCCCTGCACACAGCGCGCCTCTCCATGCTCGCGCTGAACGAACCGCCAATCCCCACCACGATCGAGGTCGGCAATTCACCAGACGTCATCGACAAATTCAACGCACTCGTGAAAGCGGGGAGAAACGAAGCGGCCCTGCTGCTAGCCAACCGCGTCAGTGGCACTCCGGCGGAGGAACTCGCCCGACTGCGATCCCTGCCCAGTTGGCGCGCACACATCCGGGCGGCACACACCGTCCCGCGGGAGGTGATGGGCGTGAGGAACTATGCGTTTGATCCCGGTCGCTTCAAGCGGCTGACGACGCCCATCCTTTTTCTGCTCGGCAGCGAGAGCCCGCCGGTCTACCAGGCCGCTACGTGCACCCTCCAGGGATCGCCGCCCCACAGTCGGATCGCCCGCTCAACCGGGCAAGGGCTCGACGCCGCCCTCACCGCACCGCACCTGCTCCGACAGGCGGTCGTCAACTTCTTCCGCAAAGACCGCTAACCTGCGTGTGAACCTGAGCGGCGCATCGTCGCCGATGTCATGCCGAACAGGACGATGCGTAAGTGACGATGCTATCTCTCGGACAGAGGTCCACATGCACGCTGCCCACCGTGACTTAGGCGCGTCGCGAGGGCGCCGGCAGCAAATGAATGGCCGGTCGCCGTGCGGTCGACCGGCCCAGCATGATCCACGGGCGTCAGGCGCTCCGTGCAACGCGCTACTGTGCTCGATGCGACATCGGCGTCTCGTCGAAAAGGTCGGCAAGTCCCTGGAGCGAGAGGTTACCCGCCAGGAAACCACCATCGACGTAGAGCGTCTGGCCGGTGAGCCAGCGCGCGGCATCGGAGCAGAGGAAAAGGACCGCTTCCGCGATGTCGATCGGTTCGCCAAGCGTACCGAGTGGGATCTCTTTCATATACGCCGTCTTGTAGGCGGTCGACATCACCGTTTCATCGCGCTGCGATTCGGTATCGATCAGTCCTGGGCCGACGGCGTTGGCACGAATGCCGTGCGGTCCGAGCTCCATCGCCAGTACCTGAGTCAAGAGCGTGAGCCCAGCTTTCGAGGCGCAGTGCGCGGCACCCTTGACCCGGCCCATG
This sequence comes from uncultured Thermomicrobiales bacterium, assembly GCA_937891245.1. GTDB lineage: Bacteria > Chloroflexota > Chloroflexia > Thermomicrobiales > Thermomicrobiaceae > CALAGB01. The sequence continues at coordinate 11,836 of CALAGB010000434.1, forward strand.
CGCGCCGCGGCCGAGACGATGTTGACGATCGAGCCGCGGGTGCCGTGCGCCAGCATGTCGCGCGCCACTTCGCGCGCGCAGAGGAACGGACCGCTGAGCTGCACCGAGAGCTGTCGGTTCCACTCATCAAGGCTCGTGTCGACCACCAGCTTATGCAGGTGCACGCCGGCCGAGGTGACGAGCGAATCGACGCGGCCGAACGCCTCGCGGCAGCCGGTTACCATCGCCGCGACCGATGCCTCGTCACTGACGTCGGTCCGTATGGCGACGCACGGGCCGATCGCCTGCAGTTCGGCGGCCGTGCGCTCGGCCATCGGTCCATTGATGTCGGCGATGACGACCCCGGCCGCGCCACGTCGCAGAAAGAGCGTGGCAATCTCCTGCCCAATGCCCGTCGCCGCGCCGGTGACGATCGCGACCTGTCCGGCGAAGTCAGCTCGTTGACTACTCATATTGCCCATTCATTTCTGTCGTCTCGAACGACGATTATCTACATGACATCAATCACGACTTACAGTTGTCCAAAATCGTTGGCCGTATGCGGGCCGTTGACCGCCAGCTTGCCGGCCGAGTAGCCTCCATCGACACAGAGCACCTGCCCCGTAACGAAGCGCGCCCGATCGGAGGCGAAGAAGAGGACGGCATCGGCGATCTCATCCGGTGCGGCCAGGCGACCGAGCGGCACCTGCGTGACAAAGGCTTTCTGATACGCCGGGTTCTGAAAGGAACGTGAGATGCCGGAAATGTCGGTCAAGCCGGGTGAAACGACATTCGCGGTGACCCCATGCTTGCCAAGTTCCAACGCCATGACGCGCATCAGCTGGATCTCGCCCGCTTTGGAGGCGGCATGCGGTCCCGAGTTCGGACGCGCATTGTTCCCCGAGGTCGAGCCAATCAGGACGATCCGGCCGCCCTCGCCCTGCTTCACGAGTTCACGACCGACGGCGCGACTGAGGAGGAAGGCACCTCGCAACTGCACGTCAATCTGCAAATCCCACTCATCGTCACTCAGATCGATAACTTCCTTATGGACGCCGACCCCGGCACCATGCACGAGAATGTCGACCCGGCCAAAGCGCTCGATCGCCTGCTGGATCGCGGCGTCAACCTGCGCACTCTCGCGAATATCGGTGCGGCAGAAGAGCACCTCGCGACCGGCGTCATTCAGTTTTTGAGCGGCCTCCGCACCCATCTCCTCGTCGATATCGACGAGCACGCCCTTCGCGCCGTCCTCGACAAGCCGGCGCAAAATAACGTTGCTGATCCCTCCAGCGGCCCCGCTGACTACCGCGACTTTGCCGTCAAATTCGCCCAAGGTCGTCCCCTTCCTGTTCCATATTCAGTCGAACGGGTCTCTCAGATCAGGCGACGTGCGTCAGTCGATCGACGTACGCCTTGCCACCCTTCATCACGAGGCTGAGCCGCGATTGCTGGTCGAGGATGGCGACATCGTTGAGCGGGTTGCCGTCAACGACGAGCAGATCGGCGTACTTTCCGACGGCGAGCGTTCCGGTATCGTCGCCGAGCTCGCAACACTCAGCCGCGACCTTCGTGCTGGCGACAATCGCCTGCATCGGTGTCATGCCCGCTTCAACCATCAGTCGCAGTTCGACCGCGTTGTGTCCATGTCCGTAGGCGCCCGCGTCTGTTCCCATCGCCACCGGAATGCCGCGCTCAAGCGCCATGCGCATCGTCAGCGCATGTTCCTCGCGCATCTGGGCGGCCTTGAACTGGGCAAACGGCGAGCCTTTCGTGCGATGCAGCTCGATCACCATGAAGGTCGGTACGAGATAGGTCCCCTGCGCCGCCATACGATCAAGCCATTCCGGTTCGCGACAGAGGTAGGCGCCGTGCTCGATCGAATCGATACCGGCGCGAATGGCGTAATCGGCGCCCGGACCACCGTAGGCATGGACGAAGGAACGCTTCCCTTGCAGCCGTGCTTCGTCGGCGATCGCCGCCACTTCCTCGTAGGTGTAGGCGACATCGATCGCGGTGAGCGTATCCGAATTGACGCCTCCGGTACTGGCCAGCTTTACCTGATCAGCACCGGCATGAACGACCTCGCGCACTTTGCGGCGGCATTCGTCAACACCATCAGCCACCGGCCAGGGAAGACCGGGCAGATCGCCGCTCAAATCGGCACCGTTCGGCAGGCGCGGATCACCGATACCACCGGTACGCGAGATGATCGAGACGCCGAGGACGAGCCGCGGACCGGGGATCAGCCCCTGCTCGACAGCCAGCTTGAATCCGGCATCGAGTCCTCCGGCATCCCGCACGGTCGTGATGCCCGCCTCGAGCGTAACGCGCAAGTTGTCGGCCACCTTCATCATGGTGAGACTGAGCGGCGACGCTAAACGCGCCGCGCGGTCGAAGCCGGTGTGACACATATGATCGTGGGCATCGATCAAACCGGGCATGATCGTCTTCCCGGCGACATCGATCACGGTCGTGCCGGATGGCACCGTGATCTCCCGCGCATGACCAACGGCGCGGATGCGCTCGCCGTCGATCAGGATGGCTCCATTCGTAACCGGTGCGGCGCCGCTCCCGTCGATCAAGAGCCCGCCGGTCAGCAGTGTCGGCATCGTCGTTCCCTTCCGTGCTCGCGCGAAACCTACTCAGCGTCGAGCGTCAGTGGCTCACCGTGTGCTTCGGCGATCCGCGCCAGTTCGTCGAGATTTCCCCAGCCTTGCTGGCGTTGGCCGTCTTCGATCTCAGTAATCATGGCGACGAGAGCACCGTTGAGCGGGGTTGGCACATCCAGCTCGCGGGCGCGCTCGAGAATTCCACCGGTGATGCCGGCCGTCTCGCTGCGTCGTCGCCGGTAGACGATGTCCCACCACATGCCGCTGCCCTTTTTGACGAACTGGTAGTCAGGCTGCTTCGGCTTTTCATCACGCAAGGCAAAGTGATCGATCAGCGCCTGCAGGTGCTTCGCCTGTTCGCGTCGCGCATCGAGCGAACGTTGTCGGATGAATTCGGGCTGAAAGTACTCGTCGGAGTCAAGCGTTACTCCGGCACGATCGGCAACGCTGATCGCCTCGCGCACCAGCGCCACGCCGAGGAGCCGGTAGCGCATGTTCTGAATCACGTCGTTGACCGAGGCATTGACGAGCGCGGTCATAACAATCTGGGACATGTAGCACTGCTTCGTCCAGATACGTCCGACGATGTTCGACGTCACATGGACCGTCGTCAGGTAGGCGAGCAGACGTTCGACCTCATGCACGATCGGCGTATCGGAGCCATCGAGTGCACCGACGTAGACCGGGCCGCCGACGGTGAATTCGAGCCGCCCCGGATCGACCAACGCCGCGGTGTAATCGGGCACCGTGCCGATCACGCGTTCGCGACCGATCGCGGAGGCGATCTTGTCGGCGTTGAAGCCGTTTTGGAGCGAGACGACCGTGGCGTTCGCCGTCAGATGCGGGGCGATCAACCGGATCGCGTCGTCGGTGTGCTGCGATTTGACCGCGACGAACGCGAGATCAATTGGCTCATCGAGCGCGTCAGAATGCAGCGCGCGCACATCGAGATGCATGGGGCCACGAAGGCCGTCGATCGAAAGACCGTTCTGCTGCATGGCGTCAACGTGCTCGCGCCATTGATCGACGAAGGTGACGTCTTCACCATTCTGAACCATATAGGCGCCGGCCATGCCACCGATCGCCCCGGAGCCAATAATGTGAATGCGCATTCCCTGATTTCCTTTCAGCCCGGCCACCCCGCGGCCGCGGCTAAACCTTCATCCGTGGATCGAGCGCGTCGCGCAATCCGTCGCCAAAGAGATTGATCGCCATCACCATGATCATCAGTGCCAGGCCCGGGAACGTGGAAAGCCACCAGGCGGTGCTCATGAAGGAGCGGCCGTTACTCAGCATCTCGCCCCAATCGGCCGTCGGTGGCTTGATGCCGAGTCCGAGAAAGCTGAGTGCCGCCCCGGCGATGATCGCGCTCGGAATACCGAGCGTTGCCAGCACGATGATCGGCGCGGCGACGTTCGGCATGACGTGTCGGAAGAGGATACGGGTGTGGCCGCAGCCGACAACGCGCGCCGCCTCGACATACTGATATTCGCGCGCCGACAGCGTCGAACCACGTACCACCCGGATGAAAATCGGCATGCCCGAAACACCGACCGCGATCATGGCGCTGCTCAGATTCGTACCGAGCACGGCGATCACGACCAGCGCCAGCAGAATGCCGGGGAAGCCGAGCATGACATCGACCAACCGGCTGACCAGCATGTCGGTAACGCCGCGGAAATAGCCCGAAACGAGCCCAAGCACCGACCCACCGACGACGGAGATGGCGACCGCCACCACACCCATTGCCACTGAAATGCGCGAGCCGTAGATGATGCGGCTGAGAATGTCCCGGCCGAATTGATCGGTACCGAGCCAGTGGCGACTGCTTGGCGCCTGCAACGAATCGACAACGTTCAGCTTGATCGGGTTGGACGGCGCGAGCACCGGGGCGATGATGGCGATAACGATGATCAGCAAGAAGATAATCCCGCCGACCGCCGCACCGCGATTCGCCAGCAGGCGTCGCAGGGCGTCGCTCCAGAGACTGCGCATACGCATCGTGCTCAGTTCATCGCCGGGCCGACTCGCCTCAGTAGTCTTGACCGCCGTTCGTGACATGCTCGGCTCCCCATCTCGCCGCTCAGCCATCAGTCGTACCGGATACGCGGATCGACCACCGCGTAAGAGAGATCGACCAGGAGATTCATGAGGATGTAGATGATGGCCAACACCAGAATGACCCCTTGAACCACCGGCAGATCTTTGTTCTGAATCGAATCGACCACGAGTTTCCCCAGGCCGGGACGCGCAAAGACGGTCTCTGTGATGACGGCGCCGCTCAGGAGGCTGCCGAATTGCAGGCCCATCACGGTGATGACCGGGATGACGGCATTCGGCAGCGCATGCCGGAAGACGACCGCGGCATAGCTGATTCCTTTGGCGCGGGCCGTATTCAGGTATTCCTGATGCAGCACTTCGAGCACACTCGCCCGGACGATTCGCGCCAGCGTGGCGGCTGAGAGCAGCGCCAGCGATATGGCGGGTAAGACGAGGCCGCGCAGCCCCGGTTGGCTGGTCGCCGGAAACCAGTGCAGCCGTACCGCGAAGAGCATGATCAGGAGGAGTGCCAGCCAGAAGACGGGGATCGAGATGCCGAAGAGCGCGACGATCATCGAGAGGGTGTCGAAGATGCTGTTCTGCTTCAGGCCGGAGATCAGGCCGAGCGCCAGACCGAAGATCGTACCGATCACCATCGCCGCGACGGCCAACTCGATCGTATTGGGCAGGCGGCTGCGAATTTCGGTCGTGACCGGCCGGTTCGTCTGCAGCGAACGACCGAGATCGCCATGGAACGCGTTCCAGACGAAATCGACATA
>CALAGB010000435.1 GCA_937891245.1 uncultured Thermomicrobiales bacterium
CCTCATCGCGGCCTGGCGCGATCCCGAGGATGCCCGCTGGGTCTACTACTCGATCAACGAGGAGACGTTGCGAGACCTCCACAATGTCCTGGGCGCGGCCTTTGATCACGCGCGAATCCAGCACCGTGAACCGCGCTGCGGAGTCGCGACGCAGTAGACAACATTCGCGGTGTCGTGATCGGTGGCTTCTCCACGAGTGTTGGTGGTTGGTTTCAAGGAAGGGTGTCTCCGCCCCATCTAGGGTTCCCACCCTCCAATTGACGAAGAGTTCCGTCCGGTTGAGATAATCGCTCCCTAGTAGCCGTGTGTAGGAATGTTGCTGCGCATGTCTAGACGATCTCGTGGAAGTGGCGCGGTCTCTCAAGAGTTGCCTTCACCACTCTCCTCAGCCAAAACTCATCCTATAGGATTCCTTCGTCTCATTGATGATCTTTCATTGAGCGGCCTAGGATATTGCATCATCCACAATTGAGCGTGGGGGTCATTGACCTGCCTGATCTAGGATGGCTGGTGTGTCGGGCGACTCGTTGAAAATGCGCTGGTAGAGGTCGGGGCCAAAGCTCGTCGGCAGTGGCTCCCCGTTGGTAATGCGAAACGTACGTTGGCCGCTTTCTTCGCGTTCAGTTCGCAGGAAGAGGGCACGATCGACGCCCCGTTCGTAGAGGCCATGTGACAGCTCGAAGGAATGCGTGACAAAGCAGACCCTAGAGCGTGTTATGCACTTGGGTAGACGCGATTGTTCGACTGGGAAGATGAGTATTCCCTACCAACGTCGTCAACCCTATCCGTCGGATGTGACGGATGCCGAGTGGGCCTTCGTGGCGCCATATCTGACCTTGATGACCGAGGATGCCCCGCAACGGCATCACGACCTGCGAGAACTGTTCAACGCCCTGCGTTGGATCGTGCGAACGGGTGCCCCCTGGCGGCAGTTGCCCCATGATCTTCCGCGATGGGACGCGGTCTACCAACAGACTCAACGGTGGATCAAGGCGGGCTGTTTTCCCGCCATGGTTGAGGATCTGCGGCTGGTGTTGCGCCTGGCGCAGGGGCGGAACGCTCAGCCATCGGCCGCCATCTTCGATAGCCAGACCCTGCAAAGCACGCCCGAGAGTGGCCAGCGCGCCGGGTATGATGGGCATAAGCGGAAGAAGGGGACCAAGGTGCATCTGGCGGTCGATACTTTGGGGCAGCTCCTGGCGTTGTTCGTCGCCCCGGCGAATGAACAGGATCGTGCGCAGGTTGAACCGCTGGCGCAGGCGGTCCAAGACGCGACCGGGGACCATGTCGAACTCGTCTACGTGGACGAAGGCTATACGGGTGACGGGCCAGCGCAGGCGGCGGCGGAGCAGGGTATTGAACTGCACGTGGTCAAGCTGCCTGAGGCCAAACATGGCTTCGTGTTGTTGCCCCGACGCTGGGTCGTGGAGCGTTCGTTCGCCTGGAAAACGCGCTTCCGCCGGTTGGTCCGCGACTATGAGCGGTTGCCCGAGACGGTCGCCGGACTCCATTTCGCGGCCTTTCGTTGCTTGATGGTGCACCGTCTCTTTTCCGTTCTCGCGCCACCGACAAGTGCATAACACACTCTAATGCCGACGTGCTCTAAATCAAGGCTTGAAATCGTCGTGAATTTCAGCTACGTGAGTCGGGCAAAAGAGTCATCTCGGTCAGCGATACGCCAACCGTGGCTGGCTCCTGCTGATCATCCTCGACGCCGTGATGAAATTGGGAACTCAGCGCTGCTCCCCGAATCTGGGTCAGCCATATCTCGACGAGTCACGGACTGCGGCACCGCGTGAGTGTGCTATGGTCTCAGGAAGCGCGACACCGGATATCCAGCGTCGCGAAAACCACCAGCTGGGCCTCGTCCGTCTCCGTCCGGCCTTCATCTGTGCGGAAGTCGACGTCCTCCTGGTCGCCTACGGTATCGGCTACGGCGTGATGGAGATCTCCTGCCGCTGCGTGGCAGGGCAGCAGCAGGGCAATCCGTCGTCCCAGCAGGAGCGGCTCGTGCGTCTGGGGCAATTGCTCCCGAAGGGGCTGTCGCCCCGACTCACACAGGTCGCGGTGGCTGTGTGTGTCGAGTGTAACCCCGAGGCGGACTTCGAGTTCGGGCTCGACCTCCTTCTCCAGGGCGTGGAGCAGCGTCAAGGCGGGCACAGCACTGATCGAAGCGCCGTAGCCACAGGACCGGAGATACAACACGGCGAGGATTGATGTTGGTACGGAGAATGCGCCCGAGGTGTCGAGGCCGGCTTGTGCACAATCAACTGGTGTTTCAGCATGGAGATCGACTGACATGACGACGATGACAATTGGGCGGCTCGCCCGCGCGGCCGGTGTAAACCCACGTACCGTGCGCTACTACGAGCGGATCGGCCTGCTGCGGTCGTCGGGCCGCAGCGCGGCGGGCTATCGCCTCTACACCCAACGTGAAGCCGAGCGGCTGGCCTTCATCCGCCGTGCCCAACAGCTCGGGCTGAAGCTCGCGGAGATCGCCGAGGTCATCGCAGTACGGGAGGGTGGCACCGCCCCCTGCCGGCACGTGCGCGACCTGGCCGAGGCCAAGATCGAGGATATCGACTGGCGGATTGCTGAGCTCGAGATGCTCCGCGGGGAGATGGCCAGGCTGGCGGAGCTGGCGCGCGATGTTGAGCCGGAGTGTACTCGGGCCTCTGCGATCTGCCTGGCGTTTGAGGCGTCTATCACCCCTTGACCTTCTCCTTAGGGAGAAGGTGTACGCTCCTCGGTGTGACCGAAAGGAGCGTACACCATGGCACATCATTCCTACGATCTGGCGATTCTCGGCTCGGGCTCGGCCGCCTTCGCCGCGGCGATTGCGGCTCGCGAGCAGGGCGCCCGGGTGGTAATGATCGAACGGGGCACGGTCGGCGGCACCTGTGTCAACATCGGCTGTGTGCCGAGCAAGCTGCTGCTGCGTGCTGCTGAGACCTTCTACCACGCTAGCCACCACCCCTATGGGGGCGTCGAGACCCGAGCCATGGGCGTCGACCTCGCCGCGCTGGTCACCCAGAAGGACCGACTGACGACCGCGATGCGGCGCGAGAAGTACACGGACCTGATCGATGAGTACGGCTGGGAGTTGGTCCGGGGCGAGGCCCGCTTCGTGGACGAGGCGACCGTAGTGGTGGGCGAGCAAACCATCCGGGCGGGCGCCTACCTCGTCGCGACTGGCGCCCGCCCAGCCGTCTCGGCCATTCCCGGCCTGGAGGAGGCGGGCTATCTCACCAGCACCACTGCCATGGAGATCGAACGGCTCCCGGCATCCATCGCGATCATTGGCGCCGGCTACATTGCCCTCGAACAGGGACAGATCTTTCGCCACCTCGGCAGTGAAGTGACCATCATGCAGCGAGGCCCCCGCCTCCTGCCCAGGTATGAGCCCGAGGTCACCGACGCCGTCAGCCAGATGCTCGCCCGGTTGGGAACCCGAGTCCTGACCAGCACGCACGTCCAGCGCGTGGAGCGGACTGAGCACGGTCGGCGGCTCATCATCTGGCGCGATGGTCGGGAGGAGACGCTCGGGGCGGAGGAGATTCTCGCCGCGACCGGCCGGCAGCCGAATGTCGAGGCACTTGACCTGGCCAAGGCCGGCGTCGAGCTTGACCGGCGGGGTGCGCCGGTCATCGACGACCAACTGCGGACCACGAACCCCCGCATCTTCGCGGCGGGCGATGTGACGCTGGCGCCACAGTTCGTCTACGTGGCGGCCTACGAGGGGAAGCTGGCCGCCGCGAACGCCCTCAACGACGCTGGGAAGACGCTCGACCTGACCGCGGTGCCGAGCGTGATCTTTACCGAGCCGCAGGTCGCGGCGGTCGGGCTGACCCGTGCCCAAGCCGAAGCGGCGGGCTACGTGGTGCAGTCGGCCACCTTGCCGGTCACGGCGGTCGCCCGAGCCCAGGTCAACTTCGCGCGGGAGGGCGTCTTCACCCTCGTCGCCGATGCCGCGACGGGCCGGCTGCTTGGAGCCCAAGTCGTGGCAGAGAACGCGGGTGACGTCATCTACGCGGCGACCTTAGCAGTCAAATACCGGCTGACGATCGAGGACCTGCGAGAGAGCTTCGCCCCGTACCTGACCATGGCCGAAGGGCTCAAGCTGGGCGCGATCGCGTTCGAGCGGGATGTCGCCAAGCTCTCCTGCTGCGCCTAACTGGAACGGTTCGAGACCTGAGGAACGAGACAGCGGCGACGAGCGATGACGAACGAAGAAGATCAGCGATGAGCTACGAGGGAATCCGGATAACGGAGGAGCTGAGCGAGAGCTTGCAGCGGGTGGTGGGGAACCCGCCGCGACAGCACGCGACGCTCGGGGAGCTGGTCAAGGACATGGCCCGGCGGGCGAACCTGCGGGACGAAAACCCGATCTCGGAGCGGCCGACCCGCCACGAGGTCGAGGTTGACGGCGAGATCCTCCACACCAACTGCTTCGGGGACGCCCTCGCGCTGCCCTTCGTGGTCCGGAACTCGACATTCCAGGTGCGCTCCGAAAGCCCGCTCGGTGGAGAGATCAGGGCGACCGCCACGCCAGCCGGCGTCGAAGGCTCACCCCCGGATGCCGTCGTATCGTTCGGCGCGATCCGAGTGGGTGAAGGCCCGGTGCAGGTAACGGCCTGCCCGTACATCAACGCCTTTTCGTCACGAGCGGACTACGAGCGTTGGGTAGGAGCGACCCCAGAGGCCGTTACCATCGCCCTTTCGCTTGAGGACGCGTTCGCCCTCATCCGCGACCTGGTCGCAATTGGACCCGAGGGAGCTGAGTGAGCGGGTCGCGACATACGCTTGCCGCCTGTGACGAATAGCGTAGGTTTCCCAAATAGAGATGTGGCGGGCGGTGTCATCGTTCACGATAACATCCATCTTCTTGCCTGGATGCCGCTGGTGCGCCTCCCCAGTAGCCGGTGAGAGGGGAAGTATGTCTACTACCAGGTCACCGACTGGCGGATCGCGACACTCATCGCCCTCGCCCGGGGCGATGCTGACCTGTACCCGGATGTGAGGAGATTCCATGATACCGATACGTCGATTCTGGAGATCGCGATGAAGCGACTCCTGCTTGGGGCAATCGCGGTGGTGGCCTGTCCCTGTACCTACCTGCTCTATTTTGCCGTGCTGGGTGAGACCGCGTTGGGTGGGGCGCTGGCGGCCTATCGCGGCTGGCTTGTCTTCGGGCTTACCGTGGTCTTCGTGGCCGCGGTTTCCACCATCGTGCTGCGGCTGGTCCGCTCAGCAAGCCCTGCCCGCGCTGGCTCGCCACCGGCCAAGCACGCGCACGACGTCAATCGCGAACAACAGAGCGAGGAGCGCCTAGGGGTGGTCAGCGAACCCACGCTCCGATAGACGGGCTGGCCGCGGCGCTGGGAAGGTCCGCGTTCCGGTCGCGGTGCTCGCCGGGGTGCTGCGGACCGGATGTGGCGGCGCGCTCTCGGTGCCGTCATCGGCGCCCCGCGCGTTTACGTCGGCAACGCCCTGACGCGCGGGGGTCTGGTAGAAAGCATGGTGCCGTTCTTGAGCTATGCGCTGGGCGTGGCCGCCGTGGCGGTGAACCTGACGCTGGCCATCGGCGCCTTCACGGCGGTCCCGGTGCGTGGACTACGCCGCGTCGTTCCCTACGTGCAGCGGGCGTCGGCGGTACTGTTACTTGTTACTCATCACCGGGGTCACGATCATTCTCTATTGGAAACCCTGCCGGTGACAATTGCCTCACCGAGAAGTGAAAGGAACGTACGATGCCTCACGCGATCAACGTGACCGACGTTCGGCGGCTACTCGCCGATGGCGCGCAGCTGGTGGATGTCCTTCCAGCGCGAGCGTACGCGGTGGACCATCTGCCCGGCGCAATCAACATCCCGCTGACGACCCTAAGCCGGAAATCGACGGCCCAGCTCACACGTGATCAGGCGGTGATCGTCTACTGCCATGACCACCAGTGAGACATGAGCCCCGGGCCGCGGCGCGGCTCGAGAGTTTCGGATTTCAACAGGTCTACGACTACGTCGACGGCAAGGCGGACTGGTACGCATGGGGGCTGCCCATGGAAGGGACGGCGGTGACCCAGCTACGAGCCGGACAGTTAGCCCGTCCAGATGTCCCGACGGCCCGGCTGGATGAGCCGGTTGGCGCGGTGAGTCGCCGGACCGAGGCAGCAGGTTGGAACACCGCGGTCGTGGTCAATGCCGAGCAGGTCGTGCTTGGGCTGCTGCGACCAGCCGCGTTCGGTCAACATCCCGCGATGCTCGTGGAGGCGGTGATGGAAGAGGGCCCTTCGACCTTCCGTCCCCACGCTACCCTCGATGCGCCCCGACGAAATATGGAACGACACCGCGTCGGCGGGATTCCGGTTACCACGCCCGATGGACGACTCGTCGGCTTCCTGCGACGGGAGGATCTCGACCAAGCGAGCCATGCGGAAGCGAATACGTCCGCTTGACCGTTTGAGGCTAAATGGGCGGCGTTCGCCGGTCACTCCCTGAGCTCATGACCGGAAATGTGGGTCGGTTGCCGAACGTCACCGTCCTCGAAGCCAGAGACAAACGCGATGCTCCGTTCGCGTTCGATGGGGCCGAGTAGCGCCCTGCGGGGCGATTGTCCGCGCCACGTTGGCCCCTCTCGCCGATCGTGAGCTGGCGAATCAGGCGGCTGTGGAATGGCTGCGGAAGGCGTGCTGTACATCTTCAACTGAGCTGCCGAACAGCGACTGTCCATGTTGCCCAACCGTTTCCGCGAGCGCGCGCCGGAACGCGAGCGACGCAAGTTCGCCGAATGGTCCCGACTCTTGATACGGACGAAGGGCAGCCTGTGCTTCGTTCGACATCTGAACTATGAATCCGAGTGCGGACGCGTCAACGCTCGGACGAGTGATCCCAAGATCGTTGAGCGCCGCAGAGAAGTCAGAAGTCCTCGACGCCCATGAGACGCGAGTCAGTAACCAAAAGCAGTATGTGAGAGACCGGTCGTGGGACAGTTCGCGCAGTCGACCTTCCGCGGCTAAGAGGCTGGCACGTGTGATGGCAGGGACCTCGTCGGGGGATTCGTCGAGGAGGCGGACAACGCCTTGCCACCGTAGCGTCTTGGGGAGTCGACTCAGCCGAACATGGCCCATTGCACGCGTCCCTCGCGTCGTAGAGTCGCAGATGGAATCCTATGAGCTCGTATGCTTCCTGGCCAGAATGTCGCAGATGAGCTTGGATTTGTCTATAGCCGGCTCGTCATGAATCGCACGCCGAACCGCGGCACAGAGATAGCGGAATAGCTCCCAGCCGACGGCCATCTGATTAGGGGTGATTCAAGCGTCGATTCCGGCAGTGGTCTGGCTCAGTGGAAACGTCGGACGGCAGATCACGACACGCTGACCGCAGATCACGGCTTAGTAGTAGTAGCTGCTGAGGATGATCCCGATGAGCTCCGATGGAAAGTCGGGCTGAAGCTCGCGCCGAGGACGGACGCCCATCTCCCGCAGGCAGGCCTTGCCGAGGCTGGCCTCCGAGTAGATACGGTGCAGCGGCGTCTGGGTGAGGCCGTAGCGAGCGTAGTCCCCGGCGAGCCGCTCGTAGCATTCCCAGGTGACCTGCACGTCGTTGAGGGCGTAGTCCAGGTATTCATCTGTCAGCGGACCACCGTGCTCGTCGGTGTCGAGTTTCCGATGGGTGTCTGGAGATGGTCGGCTAGGCGTCCCAGAGACCACGAGCCCGAGAGTAGGGCACCGGCGATCGTGCGGACGTCGATGAAGGCCCCACGCCAGGCGGGAACCTTGAGCAGGCGCTTGCGCATGCCGCGCGGGGTGCGTTGGGTGCCCGGGACGGTGAACCGGATGAAGGCCTCGCGACTCTCGAGACATAGATCGTGTTGGATGTGGAGTGCCGCGAGCATCCCGTGCGAGCGAGAAGGGTGGGACTGCGTACCACACAACGAGGGTCGGCTTGAGTTGACGTGGACCAACAAACCCTTACGGTTGCCGGCGTACGAGGACGGCAGCTATGAATGGGCATCGTCCTCAGATTATCGGGTGGCTGAGATCCGCTTGCTGAGCCCGCCGCGCCAACCGCCGGACGGCCGACCGATCATGGCACCGGCGAGTCTACACCCTCCAGTATGGGGACGGTCAAGGTGCGTGGACGGGCCGCGTCTCGGCAGCGAACGCGCAAATTGCAGCGATCGCTGCGGCGAGTGCCGTGGTACCGAAGATCACCAGCGCAGCGCTCAGTCCGGTCTGCATCCGCAGGAGGGCGCCAAAGATCAGACTGCCTAAGCCGAACCCGGTGAAGAGATCGGAAGAGCACACGTCTGAACTCCA
>CALAGB010000436.1 GCA_937891245.1 uncultured Thermomicrobiales bacterium
CTACTCTCTTTCCCTACACGACGCTCTTCCGATCTCCGTCGAAACGTTCGTACACCCAGCTGTCACACTATAGCAGATCTGATAACGGAGTATGATCCATGCCGAACGCTTCCGCAACCGACGGATAGGTAATCGCACCGCGAAAAACGTTGACGCCCTTCGCCAGCGCCGGGTCGGACGACACCGCTTTGGCGAAGCCGAGGTCGGCCAGTTTCAGTCCATACGACAGCGTCACATTGCTCAGCGCGATGGTGCTGGTTCGCGGGACTGCCCCAGGCATGTTCGTCACACCGTAATGGATGACGCCCTCATCCACGAAGACCGGATCGGTGTGACTGGTCGGTTTCATCGTCTCGATGCAACCACCCTGATCGATGGCAACGTCCACCAGCACCGAGCCGGGACGCATCGCAGCGACCATCGGACGTGTCACCAATTTCGGCGCCTTCGCACCCGGGATCAACACCGCACCGATAACCAGGTCGGCATCTTGCACGGCAGCGGCAATACTGCCCCTGTTCGACGCAAGCGTCGTCAAGCGACCATGCAGCACATGGTCAAGGTAACGAAGCCGGTCAACGTTCAAATCGATGACGGTCACGGCAGCACCCATGCCGAGCGCGATCTGCGCCGCGTTGGTGCCGACGATGCCACCACCAACCACGACGACGCTGGCCGGGGGAACGCCCGCTACTCCGCCAAGCAGCAAGCCTCGACCGCCCTTTGTCTTCATCAAGTAGTACGCACCGACATGGGCCGACATCCGACCGGCGACCTCGCTCATCGGCGCAAGCAACGGGAGCGAACGATCTGCCGGTTGTACCGTTTCGTAGGCGATCGCCGCCACGCCCCGATCCATCAGCGCGTGTGTCAACTTTTCCTCGGCCGCGAGATGCAGATAGGTGTAGAGAATCTGATCCTTCCGCAGCAGGCCGTACTCGCTCGCGATCGGCTCCTTCACTTTAACGATCATTTCAGCCTGCGCGAAGACCGATTCGTGTGTATCGACGATCGTCGCCCCTGCCTTGGCGTACTCATCATCACTGAAGCCGCTACCGCCGCCAGCATTCTGTTCGACCAGAACGGTATGACCGTGGCCAACATACTCGGCGACGCCCGATGGTGTCGTCGAAACGCGGTTCTCGTTGTCCTTGATCTCCTTTGGAATTCCGATCAGCATTGGCGTAATCGAACCTCCTCGTTCTCGATTTCCGCGCTGGGGAAAAAACGCACCACCGGCCGCATTGCAGGCAGGCGAGCAAAAACGGCCGAGTCATTCTAACATGCTCGAATGTGTGCCCGTACGGCCCGGTCCTGTGATATTGCGTTTAGGCGATGGTGCACAGCGAACATTTCCGGCCGGTCGGAGATCGCGACCTTGTCCTGCGAACGGCTCGTCCAACTGTGGTATTCTGCCGCGGATGACCGTCTCCTCGGATGATCGGACCCGAAGGACGAGAAGGGAATTTATGCGCAAGTCGATATTTATCGCGTTACTGCTCTGTGTGAGCATCGTCCTGGCGGCCTGTGGCTCGTCAACTTCAGCCACGCTTCCCTCGGACAAAACGCCGACGACAGCCGATAGCAGCACGCCCGCCGGCGCGTCCCCGGTCGCCGGGACGCCCGCAGCCGCCTCGCCGGAAGCGACCAGCAGCAGCACGGCCGCGACGCCGGAAGCGACAGCAGACGCTTCTCCGTCCGCATCGACCGGCTCATCGTCCGGTGATCTCTCCAAGGTCACGATCGCGACCGGTTTCAAACCGAGCATGAATTCGGCGGCGATTTACCTCGCGGCGGAAAAAGGCTATTACAAGGACGCCGGGCTGGATGTAACGGTGAAGGACGGCTCGAATCCCGATCTGCTGGCGCAAATCGGCACCGGCGGCGTCGACTTCGGTGTGAGCACTGGTGACACCGTCGTCTCGGCACGCGCGGCGGGCGTACCGGTTCAAATGGTGATGCAGCTCTTCACCAAATATCCGGTCGGCCTCATTTATCTTGCCAACAGCGGAAAGACGATCAACACGCCGGCCGATCTAAAAGGGATGAACATCGGCGTGTCACAGCTGAGCGGCTCGACCTATTACGGTTTGCTCGCCCTGCTACAGGCCGGTCATCTGACGAAGGATGACGTCAAGATCACGACCATTGGTTTCACCGAGCTCGAAGCAGTGAGCCAGAAGCGTGTCGACGCGGCCATGACCTACATGAGCAATGAGCCGGTCAACGCGAAGGACATCGGTATCGAGACGAACGCAGTTCAGGTCAATGACTATGTCCAGATCGTCTCGTCCGGCATCGTCACCAGCGAATCGATGATCAAGGATCATCCGGACGTCGTACAGAAGGTTGTCGACGCCACGGTCAAGGCGATGAATGAAGAACTCCAGAATCCGGACGAAGCGTTCGGCGCGACCATTAAGCGGATGCCCGAACTGACCGCCGACAAGGACAAGCAGACCCAGCGCGATATTCTGGACGAAACGCTGAAATACCAGCAACCCGTCGCGGATCATCCGACCGGGTGGACCAATCCAGATTCCTGGAAGACAACGACCGACTTTCTGAAATCGGTCAACGTGATCGACAAAGAGGTCGACCCAACGACCTGTTACACGAACCAATTCGTAGAACAGGCGAAATAACCTGCGGTGAACCCAACATCGAGCCGGCCGGATACGCGCACGCAGGCCGAAAACCGGCCGGCCTCGATCAATCTCGCTACACAGCCGGGTGACGCGCCGCACCACTGGCTCGTCCGGCTGGCCGGCAACCGGCAGGTCTGGCTCTCGGTCGCCGGAATCATCATCGCGGTGCTCGCCTGGCAGCTGCTCTGGATGAGCCATCGTATCCCCGAGTACATGCTCCCATCGCCATCAGATGTCGCTCACAATTGGATCGATCTCTGGCGAGCCGGGGTCATCTGGCACCACACCAGGGCAACGCTGACCGAGGCGTTACTTGGCTTTGGCGTAGCGCTCGTCGTCGGCGTGGGGCTCGGTTATCCGATCGCCCGTTCGCAACTGATGGATGAACTGCTGGCGCCCTATCTCGCCGCGTCGCAGGCGATGCCGGTCATCGCGTTCGCGCCGTTGTTGGTCGTCTGGTTCGGCGTCGGTCTCCTGCCGAAGGTGATTATCTGCGCGCTGATCGTCTTCTTTCCGATTCTGATCAACACGATTGTCGGCTTTCGCGAGGTCGATCCCCAGTTAATCAAGGCGGCACGTGGACTCGGCGCCCCCGAACTTCGTGTCTTCTGGCATGTTGAACTCCCGCTGGCACTTCGCACACTGCTCGGAGGCATTCGCATGGCGACGACGCTGGCCGTCGCCGGAGCAGTGGTGGGCGAATTCGTAGCAGCCGACGCCGGGCTTGGCTATCTGATGAACCTTGGACGCACCGAGTACCGCGCGCCGATCGTCTTTTCGGCCGCATTGACCATGGCGTTTGTCGGCATCGCCGGCTACGTCGCGGTAATGATCCTCGAGCATCTGCTCATCCGTTGGGAATAAGGAAGCATCGAAGTTCAAAAGTACTATCTACCCCGGACATTCGTCCTTCGAGATGGCGTGCCGTTTGCACGGTCGGTACCATTAGGATCGACATCACGGCAGCGACGTTGGCACCGCACGCCGCGGACGATCTATAGGGGTATCGAGGCAAAACTTGAGCGATGCGCTTTACATCATCCCGATTCTCGCGATCCTCATTCTGATCCACGAAATTGGGCACTTCGTCTCCGCCAAGCTGGTTGGCATTCGCGTCGAAGAATTCGGCATCGGCATTCCACCGCGTATCGCCGGTTTCCGGCGCGGTGGCGTGCTCTACTCGATCAACTGGCTGCCGATCGGCGGCTTCGTGCGCGTGCTCGGCGAAGACGGAAAAACGATGTCGCCGGACAGCATGATCGCCAAGGGCAAGCTGGCGCGAACGTTCTTCTTCGCGGCCGGTTCGATCATGAATCTGCTACTTGCCTTCGTTTTGACGATCGTTTTGGTCGGTGCACAGGGCCAGAACAAGAACTTCACCCACATCTCCGACGTTAACGCGGGCTCACCGGCGGCGCAGGCGGGGTGGGTGTCTGGTGATCGAGTTCTAAGCGTCGACGGCAAGAAAGTCACAAGCGCCGACCAGTTGATCGCCACCGTCAATTCAGACACCGACGGCTCGGTCGATTTCGTCATCCAACGTGGCGATCAGATCATCAATTCGACCGTCGCCCCGCGCACGAACCCACCTCCGGGACAGGGAAAGATCGGAATCTCACTTGAAGATGCGTTGCAGGCGAAGGTTCTCGTAACGAGCGTGGACGCAAACTCAGCCGCCGCGCACGCCGGTATCCAATCGAACGACAACATTGTTTCAATCAACGGCCGGACGGTTGACGACGCCGTCGTGTATCGGTCGATGTTCCTGAACAATGCCGGCAAGACGATCCCAGTTGTCGTCGAGCGAGATGGCAAGCCGGTCACACTCCAGTTCGCGGTGCCGGTGCTCGGCGACACTCAGTCGGAACTTCGACTCGGTGTAAACGCCACACAGGATTTCGTCATGTATCCGGTCGCCTGGTGGAAAGTCGTTCCTGAAGGGATCAAGCAGACCTTCACGACGATCGATCAGATGTTCCATGGCATCGCGCTGCTCGTTCGCGGTGATGTTCCGGTACAGGGGATCGCCGGCCCGATCGGCATGGGTCAATTGACCTCCGAAGTCATCAAGGCAAGCGACGCGCCGGTGCTGGCGACGCTGACCAACATCACGATTCTGCTGTCGCTCAATCTCGCGATCCTCAACCTGTTGCCGATCCCGGCACTGGACGGTGGGCGACTGCTCTTCGTGTTGATCGAGACGTTGCGCGGCGGGAAGAAAGTCCCACCCGAAAAGGAAGGCGTCGTTCATTTCGTTGGTCTGGTTATCCTACTCGCCTTCATGCTGGTTGTCGCATTCGCCGACATCAACCGCATCGTGAGTGGCCAATCGTTCCTGAAATAGACGCGTCAACTTGGCAAATGGATGTCCACGCACTAAGCTAGCTGAGGAAAGCTGGCCCGCGTAGGAGGTAAACCCGAAATGCTTGCGCCGCGCAGAAAAACTCGCGCGCTTCACGTTGGAGATGTTCAAATAGGTGGCGGCGCGCCGATTGTCGTTCAGTCGATGGCGACAGCCGACACCCGTGACCCTAAGGCCACGCTCGCACAGATTCAGGAATTGGCCGATGCCGGCTGCGAGATTGTGCGCATCGCGGTGCCGGATCGCGTGGCAGCCGCCGCGCTGCCCGACATCGTGCCCTACGCGCCCGTGCCGTTGATCGCCGACATCCACTTCGAGCACACGCTGGCGCTCAAGGCGATCGATGCCGGTATCCATGGCCTGCGGCTCAACCCCGGCAATATTCGTAAGCCGGAGGATGTGCGCGAGGTCGTCAAGAAGGCGAAGGAGCGTGGCATCCCGATCCGCATCGGAGTCAACTTCGGTTCGGTTCCGCCGATGTCCAAGGACTTCGTTGACGAGATGGCGGCCCAGAACGCGACCCAGGTCGACTTGATCGCGGAGCACATGGTCCGCACCGGGCTCGGGCACATCAAGATCCTTGAGGATCTTGATTTCGGCGACATCAAGATCTCGCTCAAAGCCTTCGAAGTACCGATCATGATCGAAGCGTACCGACGAATGGCGAAGCTGAACGATTACCCGTTGCACCTCGGTGTTACCGAAGCGGGCACGCCGAAATCGGGCTCAGTCCGCTCTGCCGTCGGCATCGGCACGTTGCTGGCCGAGGGGATTGGCGACACTATCCGCGTCTCGCTTACGACCGATCCGGTCGAAGAAGTCGCGGTCGGCTTCGACATTCTCAAGAGCCTGGGGCTGCGCCAGCACGGCGCAACGCTCGTCGCCTGCCCCACCTGTGGCCGCGTCGAGGTCGATCTGTTCAAGCTCGCCAACGAGGTCGACGATTATCTCAAGACGATCAGCGCGCCGATTAAGGTCGCCGTCATGGGCTGCGTTGTCAACGGACCGGGAGAAGCACGAGATTCCGATGTCGGAGTCGCGGCTGGGCGCGGTAAGGGCGTCATCTTCCGCAAGGGGAAGATCATCCGTAAGGTCGAAGAGAGCGAAATCGTCGCCGCGCTCAAGGAGGAGATCGATCAGATCCTGGCGGAGCAGCAAGTCACGGTGTAATCGCCGATACATTTGAACCGCAACCGGGCAGGGCGTTCGTTATACCTGCCCGGTCCTTGTTTCCATCACAATCCACGCGTCGAAA
Organism: uncultured Thermomicrobiales bacterium; assembly: GCA_937891245.1. Classification (GTDB taxonomy): domain Bacteria; phylum Chloroflexota; class Chloroflexia; order Thermomicrobiales; family Thermomicrobiaceae; genus CALAGB01. The sequence continues at coordinate 6,266 of CALAGB010000436.1, forward strand.
CGCGGCAGGCCGATAGGAGCGATGCGCGTGCCAACCCCGAATCATCCAATCGATATCTCGGTTCCATTAATCCCCGGAATGCCGACCTGGCCGGGCGATGGTGTCGTTCGGGCCGCTCCGTTGCAGCGTATCGCCGATGGCGCTCATTCAAATGTCACATCCTTGGAGCACACCTCGCACACCGGCACGCATCTCGACGCGCCCTGGCATTTCATCGACGACGCGCCCCACCTGGAATCGATCGCCATCGAGCGACTGATCGGTCCATGCTACGTCGCCGACCTGACAAGCCTCGAAGATCATGTCACTGACGCCGATCTCGCTGCGGCCGACATCCCGCCCGACACGACGCGTCTTCTGCTCAAGACGCACAATTCGGCCAGTTGGGTGAATCCGGTGCACGAGTTCAACAAGGAGTTCCTGGCAGTGGCTCCGTCCGGTGCGCGGTGGTTGGTCGAGCATGGGATCGACTTGATCGGCGTCGACTATCTTTCGGTTGAGGCCTTTGATGGCGACGGCGAAACCCACCGAATCTTGCTCGGAGCGGGCCTTGTGATCATCGAAGGGCTCGATCTGCGCGAGGTCGAAGCGGGCGCACATAACATCATCTGCCTTCCAATGCGGCTCGGCGACATCGACGGTGCGCCCTGCCGCGTCGTACTCGACGCCTAGGAGCAGACGACACGATGACAGCACGTATCGCCGCCATCGGACTGACGTCGTGGGATCGGATCATCGTCACCGATCACTATCCCGAGGCCGGGTCGTACGCCATCGTGCGCAAGACGCTTGAACAATCCGGCGGCACCACTGCCAACACGGCGCATGCGCTCAGCCTGCTCGGCATTCCGGTAACGCTGGCCGCGATGGTCGGCGACGACGAACAGGGCACCCGGCTACGTGAGGATCTCTCCGAAGCAGGCTGCGATGTGCGTTACGTGCGCGTACGCACCGGCGAGCCCTCCGATACCGGCATGATCGTCGTCTCCGGTCTGCTCGGCGAAACCGATCGGACGATCTTCTGGCAGCAAGGGGCCCGTCTGCGCATGGGCGACGCCTTGCCGATCAATGAAATCTTCGAGCACGATCTGGTAATTCTGGATGTCGATGACGAGCGACTGCGCCGCTTCGTCGTCGACTTGCCGATGCACGTCTCGCCCCGCACACGTATTCTCGGTACCCTTACCTACCTGCCCGAACTACCGCCCCGTGACGCGATGGACATCGCGCTGCGCTACAACTATCTGGTCGGCAACGAACGCGAACTACGTTATGTCACCCGTACCGACGCCACCGACCAGGCGATCTCCAGCCTGCGCGCCCGTATGTCGGGTGCCGACACACGCATGGCAGCGATCAGCCTCGGAGCCCGGGGCTGCGTCATAATGACGCTCGACGAAACGATCCATGTTCCCGGTTATCCGGTCGATGTTGTCGATACGACCGGAGCGGGCGATGCATTCGCAGCCGGTATCGCGCTCGGTATCGTCAACAATCGTCCGCTGGAAGAGATCGGCCGGATCGGCAACGCCCTCGGTGCACTCAGCATCCGCGCGCTTGGCGCCCGTGCCGGGTTGCCGACACGAGACGAACTCATCGCCTTTCTCGGCGACGACTCGGCATTCACTCCGCTGGAGCCATGACATCGTTCGATCGCCAGCGCCTCAATGAGATCGCGCACAGCTGCGGCATCGCCAGCATCGGCGTCACGACCGCCGACCCCTTCGATGGTCTCGGCGATCTTCTCGCCGAGCGGATCGTTGCCGGTCACCTTCGTGGTCTCGACTGGTTCACGGTCGAACGCGCCCGCTTTTCGGCCGAGCCGCGCAACCTCCACCCCACGGCACGCTCGATCATCTCGGTCGGTGTTCCCTACCGGATGGCGCCGGTCGCCTGTCCCGACGACGAACCACGTGGGACCATCTCGCGCTACGCCTGGGGCGACGATTACCACAAGACGCTCAAACAGCGTATGCGAGAGCTGCACGCGCGCCTCGAAAACGAGCTGGGCCGTGCGATCGAAGCTCGGTTCCTCGTCGATACTGCACGTATCGTCGATCGCGCGGTCGCGTCGCGCTCGGGCCTCGGCTGGTACGGCAAGAACACCCTGATCCTCGTACCCGGACACGGCTCCTGGGTGCTGCTCGGTGATCTGGTCGTCGATGTCGACATCGAGCCGGACGAGCCGCTGCGCCCCAAATGCGGCCGATGCACGGCCTGCATTGATCGCTGCCCGACTGGGGCCCTGCAACCGGGCTACATCGTCGAAACGCCGCGCTGTATCTCATATCTCACCATCGAATGCCGCGGCCCGATCCCGCGCGATTTGCGACCTCTGATGGAACGCTGGGTTTTCGGCTGCGACGACTGCCAGGAGATCTGCCCCTACACCGGCGCCGCCCAGACTGATCAGGACGACGCGTTTACCGCTCGCGCACTCGACAACGTCTACCCGCGACTCCGCTGGCTACTAACCATGACTGAAGCCGAATTCCGCGAGACCTATCGCGGCACACCGGTGCTCCGAACGAAACGCTCCGGAATGGCCCGCAACGCGGCCATCGCGCTCGGCAACAGCGGCACCGATGCCGACCTGGAACTCCTCGAACAGGTCGTCGCGACGCACGACACGCCCCTGGTTCGCGGCCACGCTGCCTGGGCCATGTCACACCTCAACCCTGTCGCCTCCGAGCCCTTTTTGCGTCAACAACTCGTATCCGAGCCCGACACGTACGTGTGCGACGAGATACGCGTTGCATTGGATTGTCCGGGCTGACGCGCGCTGCATCCCAATGCCAATGCCCTTTGTCCGTCATCCTGAGCCGCAGCGAAGGATCTCTCTTGTCTCGCACCAGTACCTCGGTTACAGGTCACCGCAGGATATTCTGCACTTTGATTCAGAACGAAAAAATAGGTTGGAGCCGTTTGGCAGGCGTGGCTTGCTGGCGACGGTGGCGTTGGGCGCCGCAGTGAGCGATCTCCGGTTATACTCGCGACGCGGCAGTTTTCGGCCTTGGGGGCAAACAGTGTTACTCGCGATTGATATCGGCAACACGAATGTTGTCGTCGGAATCTTCAAAGGCGATCAGATCCTGACGTCCTGGCGCCTGGCGACCGAGCGTACGCGGATGGCGGACGAGTGGTGGGCGATTTTCGCCACGCTCGCTAACAGCGACAACGTCGATCTTGCCACGCTCGACGGCGCGATCTTCTCCAGCGTCGTGCCCCGTCTGACGCCGGTCTTCGTCGAGCTCTGCCGCGAACGCCTGCACCGGGAGCCGGTCGTCGTCAACGCGGGCCTCGACTTCGGTATCGGCGTTCTGATCGATAATCCGTCCGAGGTCGGCGCCGACCGCCTCGCCAATACGGTCGCTGCCTTCACCCGGCACGGTGGACCAGCAGTCGTCGTCGACTTCGGCACCGGGACAAATTTCGATGTCGTGTCAGCAAGTGGAGATTACATCGGCGGCGCCATCGCGCCAGGTCTGACACTGGCGCTCGAGGCGCTGACGAGTCGCGCGGCGCGACTCTCGGCGGTTGAACTTGCCGTACCCGAGCGCGCCATCGGCCGCGATACGTTCTCTTCCGTTCAATCGGGCACGGTTCTCGGCTACATCGGACTCATCGAAGGACTGCTCGCGCGCATCAGCCAGGAGCTCGGCGAGAAACCGGTCGTCATCGCCACCGGCGGACTCGGCGGCGTGATCGCGCCGCATACCGACGCGATCGACACCTACGAGCCGGATCTGACGCTCCACGGCCTGCGCATCATCTTCGAGCGCATACGGCAACGGAGCGCCGACTAACGGACTTCTAACCCCACCGAGACGAGAGAAAGCCAAGATCCGTTTGCGGCCCGAACGCTCTGGCGGCCGCGTCGAGCAGATCGACCGCGCCGAGCGCATCGCGCATGTCGAGCATTTCGACCGGCGAATGCGAATAGCGCCGGGCGATGTTCACCACACCGGTCGGGATGCCGTCTCGCACCAGATGCACGGCCGCCGCGTCAGAATTACCGCCGACGAAAACAGCTTCCTGCACGGCGACACCGGCCGCTTCCGCGATGTTGTTCAGAAAATCCCGCATCGCCGGATTCGCCAGGAAACCGCGCGCCCCACCTCCGCTTGACACCGGCAAAACCGGACCGGCACCGATCCGCATGCTCAGATCACGATAGAAGTCGACATCCGGCGTGCCGCCCGACGGCACCGTGTCGACGACGATGGCGGCCGTCGGATTGAGGCGGTGCGTCGCCATCTGTGCCCCGCGTAGTCCAACCTCTTCCTGCACCGTCACGACCAGATGCAGCGTGCAATCGAGGGCGACGCCCTGCAACCGGCGCGCGAGTTCGACCACGATCGCGCAGCCGACGCGGTTATCGAGCGCCTTGCCGGCCACACGCAGCGGGTTTGCCAGCTCGACCATCGGCTCATCGTACGAAATGGCATCACCAACGCGAATCCCGAGCGCACGCACCTCTTCGGCACTCTCGAAACCCATGTCGATATACAGCTCCCGGAAACCGGGCGCGCGTCCGCGTTCGTCCGGCGTCTGGATGTGGCCCGCTTTTACACCAACGACGCCGCGCTGGCCACGAATCTTGATGTGACGACCGATCGTCAGCGTCTCAACCAGACCACCGAGGCGCTCGAACCGGATCATTCCCGACGGCTCGATACTCTTGACGATCGCACCGATCTCATCCGAGTGCGCCGAGATCATCAGGCTCGGTCCGTTTTCCGGTCCACGCCGCGTCGCGAAGAGATTCCCATAGCTATCGATCTCGATCTCATCGACCAGTGGCTCGAGCAGTTCGTTCAGGCGTGCGACGACGGCATGTTCGTGCCCTGCCACGCCGTCGATGAGGGCAAGTTCACCAAGCAACTCCTTGAGTGTCGCGATTTCATTTGATCGACTCGATTCCAATGCGCTAATCCTTTCGATTCCCGTGCGCCACGACCAACGAGCGTGGCGCCCACTTGTCGAGCATTATCACCGGACTATAATACGGATACACCAATACGGTTACGGTCACCCATACTGGTGCCACAGATTGGATCAGCCGTGTGAATGAGATAAGCGCAGACGCCCTACATCGAGGGCTCAGTTCGCTTTATCTCTCACGTAGCCTGGTAACTGGAGGAGACCTGTGAATAGCTTTCCGGTCGAACGTATCAGAAACGTCGGTTTGTTTTCCCACGGCAGCGCGGGAAAGACGTCTTTGACGGAAGCTCTCCTCTTTCTTACTCATACCATCAATCGCC
>CALAGB010000437.1 GCA_937891245.1 uncultured Thermomicrobiales bacterium
CGATTGTGTCATTGGCGCCGGGGTCGCGATTCCGCCCGCCGATCTTCTGCAGGAGATCGATGACATTGAATCACGTGGCATCGACACCAGCCGGCTCTTCATCAGTGACCGTGCCAACATCATCATGCCGTTTCACCCGCTGCAAGATCAGCTCGAAGAGACGCAACGCGGCAGCCACAACATCGGCACTACCTTACGCGGTAACGGTCCTGCCTATGCCGACAAGGCGGGACGCCGTGGTATCCGGGTCGCCGATCTGCTCGACGAACGCGCGCTGATTGAGCGTCTGAATCTGACGATTCCCGAAAAGAACGCGACGCTGACGACGCTCTATAACCAACCGCCGCTTGACATCTCACAACTCCTCGAACAGTTCGCCGCCTATGGCGAGAAACTGTCGCCCCGTGTCGTACAAGCCGAGGTGATGGTGCAGGATGCGATCGAGGCCGGCAAGTCGATCATCGTCGAGGGTGCCCAGGCCGCCATGCTGGATATCGATTACGGCACCTATCCCTACGTCACCTCGACCTCGCCGACTGCTTCCGGCGCGTGTCAGGGTGCCGGAATCGGCCCGACGCAGGTGACGAACGTGATTTCGGTGTATAAGGCCTACACGTCGCGCGTCGGTGGCGGCCCCTACCCGACAGAGCTTCTTGACGCGACCGGCGAACTGCTGCGTGAGCGCGGTGTTGAATACGGCACGACAACCGGCCGGCCGCGTCGGACCGGCTGGTTTGACGGCGTGGCCGCCCGCTATACGACGCGACTCAACGGTGTCACGCACGCCGCCGTCACCAAGCTCGATGTGCTCGATACGCTTCCGGAGATCAAGATCTGTGTCGGCTACGAACTGAACGGTGAATCGGTGCCGGCACCGCATGCAGTGGCGGAAGTTTACGGACAGGTCAAACCGATCTACGAAACGCTCCCCGGCTGGCAAGAAGATACGACGGCGTGTCGGAGTTATGACGAGTTTCCAGTGAACGCGCGACGGTACATTGATCGCCTGGAAGCAGTTCTCGGCGTCCCAGTCGTCATGCTCGGCGTCGGTCCGTCGCGCGAGCAGCTGATCTGGCGCAAGCCCGTCGATTTCTCCTAACCGTTGGTGCGACTCGCCGCCGGAGTCAGCGATCCAAGCGTCTTGACGCATTCGCCGTTGCCAACTTAGACTCCAACCGTCCTCGCGATTCAGATCCCACAAAGGAGCGCCCGTTGCTTGACGCCCAGCAAATCCAGCAGATCATCCCGCATCGTTACCCATTCCTCCTGGTGGATCGCATCATCGAAGTCGAATGGGGTCAACGTGCTGTCGGGATCAAAAACGTCTCGATGGGTGAGCCATTCTTTCAGGGACACTTCCCCGGCCATCCCGTCATGCCCGGCGTGCTGATCGTCGAGGCGCTGGCTCAGGTGGGTGCCGTGGCGCTGCTCGGACTGGAAGAGAACAAGGGCAAGATGGCACTCTTCGCCGGCATCGATGGTGTGCGCTTCAAGCGGCAGGTCGTCCCGGGTGACGTGTTGCGCCTGGAAGTCGTGGTCGGCAAGATGCGTCGCGGCGTCGGCACCGGCACCGCCACCGCCACGGTGGATGGACAGCTCGCGACACGCGGCGAGCTCATGTTCGCCGTCGTCGACGCGAGCGATGAATCCTGAGTCGCGGCCGCGTGATCGGCTCGTCGAGCTCGCCGCGCGTTCGGTCGATCGCGTGGCACGGACGAACACACGCGGCGCTCCCATCGATCCTGCCGGAGTCAGCCGCATTCTCGTCGTCAAACCGTGTTGCCTCGGGGATGTGCTTATGGCAACGCCGGCGCTCCGCGCGCTGAAGCAGCATTTCCCCCAAGCGTCAATCCACGTCCTGACGACCGAATGGTGCGCCCCCGCGCTGGCCGGGAACCCAAACGTCTCCTCGACATTTCGCTTTCCCGACGCGGTCACTATGACCCGCTACGTCGTGCTCGCCCGGCGTCTCAAAGACCGCAACTACGACATCGGGATCAGCCTCGATCGTTCGCCGATGATGAATGGTTTGCTCCGTCTGGCGAACATCCCGATTCGGGCGGGCATCGACAGTTCCGGGCGTGGCATCGGCCTGACCCATCGCGCCGTGCCGCGACCGGATATGCACGAGTCAGAACTCTATCTGGCTGTCGTGGCGGCGCTGGGTGCGAACTCCGATGATGCGTCGCCGGAATTTCACCCGAGCGATGCCGCTCGCGCTCGCGCGCAGGAGCTTGTCGCCGGTTCAACCGCTCCGCGAGTCGTTATTCATCCCGGCGGAGCGGTCAATCCGGGCGCTCGGATGCTCTCAAAACGCTGGTCGGCGATTATGTTTGGCGAACTGGCATCAAGCTTGATCCAGCAGTACCGGGCTGACATTTTCGTGATCGGGTCAGATTCAGATCGGGAAGCAGTACAGACGACGGTCGACTTCACCGACGGGCCGGTCGCCAATCTCTCGCGCCGCCTGTCGATCGATGAGACCGCCGCTCTCTGCGAGCAGGCCGACCTGTACATCGGCAACGACAGCGGCATGAGTCATCTGGCGGCAGCGGTCGGCGCTCCAACGGTGACGATCTTCGGCCCAACCGATCCGACGCTCTATCGTCCGCTGGGTTCAAAGTCGCTCGTCTGCAGGCCACCAACATCGCACCGCGCACGACGCCTCGGTGATCTACGCGGGGCGCACAAGAATGATGCGACCGACGGAGACATGAGCACCATTTCGGTCGAGGATGTTTTGAGCGCCTGCGCCAACATCCTCGGATCACCGAACGAACCTCTGCGCGCATGATGCGTGGGTTGGTGCGTTCGATCATCCGCGAGGCGCTGCTGCGCCAGCCGGTGGAATCCTACGAGCCGCTCGAGAAACAGGTGCTGCTCATCCGTCCCGATCATCTCGGTGACCTCCTCTTTGTGCGTCCTGCTCTGCAGCGCATTCGAGAAGCGTTGCCCGGCTGGCATATTACGTTGATGGTCGGTCCCTGGTCGGAGACGATCGTCGCCGATGAGAAGAACGTTGACGAGATCATCGCGTTCCCGTTTCCCGGCTTCACCCGCGCCGGGACCGGAAATCCGCTCGAGCCGTACCAGTTGCTCTTCGAAGCGGCCGGGCTGATCCGTGAACGCCGTCCGACGGCCGTCGTCGTCCTCCGTGATGACCACTGGTGGGGGGCGCTCGCCGCACAACAGGCCGGCGCACCGCTGATCGTCGGCAGCGCTCATCCGGCCATGCGCGACCTCCTGACCGACGTTGTCTCCGTAGATGGATTTCACGCGGTCGCGCGCAACACGGTGATACTCGATCACGTGGCTCGACAGCTCGGAAGCACGACGAACCTCCCTCCAGTCGATTTCGAGCACGTGCCCCTCATCTGGAGAGTCAAGGAGACCGAGCGGCAGCGCGCTCGTCACGTGCTCGCGGAACGCAACGTCGAGCAGCGTTTCGTCGTCATTCACCCCGGAAGCGGCGCTCAGGTGAAGCTCTGGCCTGCTGAGCGCTGGGCCGGCGTAGTCGATCGTATCGCCGCTGGCGGCCACTCCGTCGTGCTTACCGGGAGCGAATCGGAACTGCCGTTGCTCCGGCGCATCGCGTCGTTGGCCAGTGCGTCGCATTCGCTTGGCGGACAAACGTCGATCGGAGAACTGGCGGCCGTCTTCGAACAGGCGCAGGCCGTGCTGGGCGTTGACAGTGGACCGCTGCATCTCGCCGTGGCAACCGGCACCCCGACGATCCATCTCTACGGACCGAGCGACGTCGGCGTCTACGGCCCCTGGGGCGATCCAGCGCGCCATCGAGTGCTCAGGGCTGGGCTGACCTGTCCTGCCTGCGGAAATCTCGATCCGAGCCGGCCGGAAGGCAGTGGCTGCATGCTCGCGATCCAACTCGAGCACGTCGTCGATACATTCAACGAGTTGGTCGGTTCATGAGTCAAAGCCGCGGTCCGCTCACGATCGGCATCGACGCGAGCCGAGCAGTGACCGTCCGGCCGACCGGGACCGAGCGGTACTCACGTCGCATCATCGAAGAATTGCTCGAGCAAGGCAGCGAGCAGCGCTTCCGGCTCTATCTCAACGGTCGTCGGCCGCTTGATCTCCCGCTCCGCGCCAGTACCGAACAACGTTTAATTCCGCTCCCGCGTCTCTGGACGCATCTCCGACTTTCGGCAGAACTCGCGCTGCACCCGGTCGATACGCTCTTCATTCCCTCGCACGTTGTACCGCCGGTGCATCCGCGCGCCACTGTGGTCACGATTCACGACCTCGGCTACCTGCACGAGCCGGAGGCACATACCGACTGGTCGCGCCGCTATCTCGACTGGTCGACGCGCTGGTCTGTCCGCGCCGCGCGCCGGATCATCGCGATTTCCAACACCACGAAGCGCGATCTCGTCGAGTGCTACCACGTACCGCCTGATCGAATCTCAGTTGTGTATCACGGTATCGATGAGCGCTTTAAGCCCGCAACCGACGATGAAAGAGCGCATGTCCGTCACGGGATCGGGCTCGGAGTTGACGATCGATTCATCCTGTTCGTCGGCACGTTGCAACCGCGCAAGAATCTCGTCCGTCTGATTGAGGCGTTTGAAACGATTGCTGACCGTGAACCGAATCTCAAACTCGTGCTCGCCGGCCGGCGCGGTTGGAAGATCGACGAAATCGATCAGGCGATCAAATCGTCGCGCCACCGGGCACGAATCATCTTGCCCGGCCACGTTCCCGACGGCGATCTTCCCGCGCTCTATTCCGCAGCCGCCGTTGTCGCCCTCGTGTCGCTGTATGAGGGATTCGGGCTCCCGGCTCTCGAAGCGATGGCCTGCGGTGCACCGGTGCTTGTTTCGGAGCGCGGCTCGCTGCCGGAAGTCACCGGCGATGCCGCGATCATGATCGATCCGCTCGATACTCGAGCGATCGCCGCCGGATTACGCTCCCACCTGGACCCGAACGAGCGCAACCGGTGGAGCGAGCGTGGACGAAGACGTGCGGCACGTTTTACCTGGCAGCAATCCGGACGCGATACACTGGAAATCCTGACCAACGCCGATTCGCCGCGCGAAGGCTGAGAAGCGTGTCGACCGATCCGCAACCGATCGCCACCCTCAACCGCATTCTCGTCGTCAAACTCGCCGACCTCGGCGACGCGATTCTGGCGACGCCTGCCATCGGGGCGCTGCGCGCTGCCTATCCGCATGCCAAGATCGACGTTCTCACCACTCCAAACGGCGCGCTTGCGTTCCGACTCTGCCCGGCCCTTGATCGCATCATCGAGATCGACAAGCATGCCTTCGACGATCCACGCGGGATGATCCACCCGGCGAATGCCGTGCGCATGGCCCGGTTCATCGCGAAATTCCGGCTCGCTCGCTACGATGCCATCGTTCTGCTCCAGCATCTCACCACGAGCTTCGGCGCGCGCAAGTATCACTGGCTCTGTCGCGCGATCGGAGCGCCACTTCGAGCCGGTCTGGACAATGGACAGGGAACGTTCCTCACCCATCGCGCCGTCGACTACGGCTTTGGCGTCAAGTCTGTCTATGACTACAACCTCGACGTCGTCGCGCAACTCGGCGTGCCGACTGACGAAGCGCGGCCGCTCATCGTCATCCCCGAGGACGCTGAACACAGCGCCCGGCGCTTGCTTGACGAGCACGGCGTCAGCGGTTCGTACGTCGTTATTCACCCGAGCGTCGGTGGGTACAGTAGTGCGCGAAACTGGCCGGTCGAGCGCTTTGCCCAGATTGCGCATCTGATCGGCTCGAACTCGCAGTGCAAGGTCGTTTTGGTCGGTGCGGACGACGCTATCGACGCCGCGCAAACGATTTGCGCGTCCAGTACTGTTATCAGTCTCGTCGGTGAAACGAGCTTCGCTGAGCTCGGAGCGGTCGTATCTCACGCCCAACTCGTCATCGGATCGGACAGTTCCATTACGCATCTTGCAGCAGCAGCTGCGACACCAACGATCGCGATTTTCGGTCCGTCGAATCACAACGCCTGGAAGCCATACGGATCAGTGGTTCTTGGCGAAAATATAACGAATCTACCGAACTCGAGCGCGTTCGTGGTACGCTCTGACATCCCCTGTTCTCCCTGTTTCTACAGCGGATACGCGCTCGGTCGACGTGAAGGGTGCCTCTTGCGAACCTGTCTCGATCGCGTTTCGGTCGATCGAGTTACGCAAATTGCGCTTCAAATATTGGATCGAAATCGTTCGTTAGAAAACGTAACGATCCCACAGCCACATTAACACCCATTTTCTCGTTGCGGATGAATTGACGGCGAATTCGGGGCTGCCGTACAATCAGTTCGTATACGCACTGCGTAGATCGCGACGAGGTTCGTCGTGTGGTGAGATGTCCGCTCCATGTTCGGGCAGCGCGGGCAGATCGACGAATACGACTCCGAGGTGAA
>CALAGB010000438.1 GCA_937891245.1 uncultured Thermomicrobiales bacterium
CCACATGGCGACGCTCAAAGGCGTCCACCCCGACACCTTCCGCCGCGACAACCCGACCTACGCCGAGGCCTTCGCGCACTCGAAGCTGTAAGACGAATTACCCGCGCGGAGACGCGGAGCGCGCAGAGACGCAGAGATTCTTGTATGAAGACTCTGCGTCTCTGCGTTTCTGCACAAGCCGCTCTCACTTATCGCTCAGCACGATTCGCACAAAATGCTATGATGAGAGTAGAGTATGAATCACCGCTGACTGTGTAGCGCAGCACAAGAGATCAGAGGCGAACAATGGAGACGGTACTTGGGATCGCGCTCGGCGTCGGCTTTCTCGTGTTGCTGATGGCCGTCTCCATGAAGATCTCATCGAGCCGGGGCTATCTCGGTTTCAAGAAGACGCCAAGTCAATACGTCGACGAATCCGACATTCGTATGCGCCGGTGATGGGCCCGCGTTTTCCTCCCTCTCGTTGAGAGCAGATCGCGGCTAAGAGCACCCTGGAGTGCGCATAATGACATGTTCAAGACGAACGATTGGGGTCATGGTGGTGGTCCTCATTGCGTCGTCCCTGATGCTGGCTGCCTGCGGGCAAAATGCCGTCGGTCAAGCGCCACCCTCTCCGACAGCCGCCGCAACGCCGGCGCTCCCAATCGCCGTAACCGACGCCGGCTTCACCGTCTCGTTGGTCAAGGTTGAGTCGAAAACACACAGTATCGCGGTCACGTTTCGGGTTGAGCCGACGCCGGGCAATCAGACGGCGAACATGGACCACTATAGCGGGCTCGAGCCGTTCAACTATACCCTCACGGGCGCCAGCTGGGTGAATGATCAGTCGGGCGCGCTCAAGATGATTGCCGATCGATCAGTGCCCCCCCCCCGCGTCTTGTCGCGATCGAGGATACGTTCGACCTCTCCCTGACTCAGGATGCATCCCAGCCGGTCGAGATCACCATCAACGTGCTCCCGTTTCGCGGGAGTAACCCGTCCGTGCGAGACGGGAACGTTAAAGGTCACTGGGACTTTCGCTTCACACCGGGTTCCATTCAGCCTCTGCCCTCGACTTCGCTTCCGGTCGGTCAGAACGCCAAGGCGGACGGTGCCACGTTCTTGCTCGACACCATCGAGGAATCAGTCAAGCAGACCGTCGTGGCCTTTCATGTCATGGCAGACTCCGGCGGGCGCCTCGGGGCGACCAGCATCGTCGCCATACTGCCCGATGGCAGCATCGTCTCTCCACAACGCGTTGAGGATGGCGCGGAACAAGCGAAGGTGGCTACGTTCGACGCGCTGCCAGCTGGAGAAAAAGTGACCTTCGCGCTGCAGCCGACGCTGGTTGAGGTCAAGCAGCCGGTCGATCTCACCATTCCGGTTGATGGACAGACCGTCGCGGCTGGGCAGGCCGGTCAACCGATCCCGCTCTCGCTCACGCAACAGGTTGGCGGCGAAAATCTGGGGTTCACGTCCATCACGCCCGGCACAGACTCGTTCCAGATCCGCATCGAAAACAAGCAACCCGACCACAGCGGCCGCGTACTGCTCTTCATGCCGGGGCCGACCGACGTCACGCTCACGGATAACCTCGGCAACACCTATCCCATCATGGGCGGCACCTCGAACTTCGGGAAGTCCGACCTGCTCACGATGTGGGCCGATGCCAGCACGTTCACCTTCAATGGCACACCGGCTTCTGGCGTGACCGAACTGACGCTCCACATCGACAGCTACGCGCGCCAGCTGCGCGGCCCCTGGAAGATCAGCGTGCAGCTGCCAGCGGCTGATAACGGTTAGCATTGAATTGCAAACGGATTGGTCCGCGTTCCCGGTTGAACGCGGGCCAAATCCGCCGCTTCCGAGCAATCCGATCGTCTACGTCAGTAGGGCCGGTCAAGGTCAGGTCGGCCAATCACTCCGCACCCTGCTCCAATCTTCGTTCTCCTGCAACCCGAAAGCGTGCCACGTTGCGCAGTCCGGCGCGGTGGCACGGTTCTGGCTGCACTTATCTCATCATCGGGGGCGAAAGGATACGATGGAGATGCTCGGGGGATTTGGCGAACTGATCCTGATCGTTTGGCTCGGGCTGATCCTCTGGTTGGCATACAAGCTGGTCGAGTTCATCGGCCGCAGCCGCCACGAAGGGTAGGCGGCTAGACCCGAGCCTACCCGGCTCTATTTCATGCGTGCCGCCTGACGGGTGGTACGAGAGTGGTCGTTACTTTGCCCGCGAAGCCTGCGTACAGCAAAGCGTCTGTTCGCAGGCTACGGGGCAAACCCTGTGGCAGCCCCTACGAAGTTGGGTCAATGTCTCTCCAAGCGAGGCTAGTAGTGCGGCGGCAGTGTGACCGTCGACGTAATGCCATGAACCACGGAAGTGATGTGCATTGCGATGTGAGCCATGATCGCCGTAATCGGGTTGCCGCTCAGCAAATAGCTGACGGAAACGATTCCATTGCCCATGTAGGCACTGAACATGTGGCTATTCCGGAACTCGGCGAAGCCAAGATGGTAGGCCGTGGTGAGCAGCAGGCTCGCCGCCATCGCGACGACCGCTGTCCCGATTTTTCCCGTCCAGCGATCCGTGTGACCCAGGTCTTTCGATGCCTGCCAGACCGCGTAGACCGGCAGCACGCTCAACAGCAGGGCGTCAGCTGTGCCATAGACGATGCCGAGCCAGGCGATCTCCCAGGCGAAAGTTAAGCCGTGGTCGCGCGGCGAGGCGGTCTGCCCGTTCACGATCAGGAACGCCAACAGCGTGGCGACTGCCACACCCACGACGATACCGGCGACCCAATGACGTCGGAGCATCTGGCCGACGTCGATGTTCGCCCATCGTGTGTACGCGTACATGATCGTGCCGACGACCACCGCGTGGATGCCAACCCAGAGGTTGCGAGACACCTCCAACGTGCTACTGAAAATGAAGGACTCGGTGAAGCCGATCACTGCTGCGGCGATGATCCAGGCGAACTGCCCCTGCCAATGGGGAATCGCGGCTGTGCGACGGAGGCTTTGTGAGGCTGTGACCATTGTTATCTCCGTCCTTTCTCACGAGCGCAATAACTCTGTCGCGCCGAACCTCTCACTTACAGCCTATGCCCATGTCTGTAACCAAGGTGTAGCGGTTCGTGACGGCCTTATGTCAATTGCGCAACAGTCAGATCCGCTGATCGCCTCCCGTTCGTCTTGTTCTGCGATATCCATCGGTCTGTGAGGATGGAATGCCGGATCAGTGGCTGATCCGGCGCTCTGGCTGGCGATCCACTTCCAGTTGCAGCACGGCATCGCACGGCTGCCGACATCAATCGGTGAGATGTATCTGCCAACTACGGCAAGCTACTGCCCGACCCACTCCATATCGCGGTCGAGCGGCCAGATCGGGCGGCGGACGTGCTGGAACTCGAAGCGCTCGAGGTTGGGGTTGGCGGCGCCGGGGGCGTCGACTTCGATGATCGTCTGGGCGATCGGCTCGAAATCGGCGCGGAAGTGGCCGCGTGACTTGATGACGAGCAGCGGTTCGCGCTCCGGCTGGATGCCGACGACGCGGAAATAGCCCTGGTCGTTGGCCGCCTGGCGGATGCTGACGACCACCAGCTTCATGCCGCCGACATCAATGCGTGCCGTTGGGCCGCACTGCACCGCGCGACCGCGCACGACCGGCCCCCAGCCGGTGAAGCTGCCGTCGCTCAAGGTGACGACACGTCCCTGCACCTCGATCGGCGCGCCGTAGAGATCGCCGGCCGCGTGCCCGCCGATCTGGAAGGTACCCTCACCGCCGATGCCGAGCGCCATCGCCTGCTGCACGGCGGCCGGATCCCAAACGCAGGCGGCCGCGCCGCTGGCCCCGCGCCGGATCAGCTCGCGCAGCAATTCGGTCGTATCGCCCGAGCCGCCGCCGCCCGGATTATCAGCCACGTCGGCCAGTACGACCGGCTTGTCGCCGCCTTTTGCTACCAGCTGCAGCGCTCGCTCGACCGCCTCCGGCACCTTCGGGATCGACTTCAGGAATTGATCGCGAATGCTCCAGGCGTAGCGGCCCATCTCGTTGGCGCAGCGCTGGCCGAGTTCGGGATCGATCGCCGTGACAATGATCGAGGTGCCGGCCTGCTCGAAATCGGCGAAGGGGAAGCCGCCGAAGACCGAGACATTGACGATGCCCGGTCCCGCTTCCCATTCGTCGCCGCGTTCGATGAGCGCCTTCATCGGCCCCTCGGCGGTGCGCATATTGATCGTGGCGGGCAGCATCGGTGGCTTCGAGATGTAGACCTTCGGCCGTGGCAACTCTCCTTTAAGGATGCGCGCCATGCACTCGGCCGCTTCCAGCCCGCGCTCGTACGGATCGATGTGCGGGTTCGTGATGTAAACGAAAACGCCGTCGACCGCTTTGCAGAATTCGGCGGTGATGTTGCCGTGCAGGTCGAGTTCGACGAGGAGCGGAATGTCCAGCCCAATCACCTCGCGCACCGACCGGCAAATATCGCCCTCGGCGTCGTTCGCGTTTTCCGAGAGCATAGCGCCGTGCAGATGCAGCAGCACGCCGTCGAGCTTGCCGGCCGCGCGCAGATGCTCGATCAGCTTCCCTTTGAGCCCATCGTGGGCGGCCGCCGCGACGTTGGCCGAGGGCGTCGCGCTGGCGGCAACCGTGCCGATCATCTCCCAGCCCTGCGCTTCGCCGATTTCGAGAAAGCCGCCGATGCCTGTCTTGCTGCCGGCAAAATCGCGCAGCAACTCGTCGCCCTCCAGCACCCCGAAGCGCTCTTCGGCGAACGAACTGAGCGTGGTGGCAATCGGCGAAAAGCTGTTCGTCTCGTGCGAAATCATCCCAACCGCGATCCGCGGCATGGCGCACCGTTCCTTTCCCGTGAATACGCATCGCATCCCGCGGGCATCATAGACGAGCCGGCCGAAATGGCCAACGACATGTAACACATTTCAAACATACTGCGACATGCTGGCGCGGCCTCTGCGAGTCCTATGGGGGCATATGATGGTTGCCCAGGGTTATACGGTATCTGTCTGAGGAGACATGTATCATGGCATCATCTCGTTTTGCGTTCCGCCGGTTCTGCTTCATCCTTGGCGCCGCACTGGCGATCGTCCTCGTCGCGGCGGCCTGTGGCGGAAGCTCCAGCGCCAAGACATCGAATAGCAGCAGCAACACGGTCAAAGTGAGCGAAAAGGAGTGGTCGATCACCGTCGCCGGCACGGAGATGACCAAGGGTCAGGGGAATGCCAAGGTATCAACCGGCACCGTAACGTTCGATGTCAAGAATGACGGCAATGTTGCTCACGCGTTCGAAATCACCGGAAATGGCGTCGACCAGAAGACAGACACGATCCAACCAGGCAAGAGCGCCACGCTCAAAGTCGATCTTAAAGCGGGAAAATACGAGGTCTTCTGCCCGATCTCCGGCCACAAGCAGCTCGGAATGGACGGCTTCGTAACCGCGTCGTGATGTTGTGCGCGAACACCGGCCCGGTCACGACCGGGCCGCCGATCTTGCGCGGGGCACGGCAACGTCAGCGGTAGCCGACGATGACGGGCGCGCTCGCTCGTCGCCGAGGGGAACGGTCGTGGCGCGCCGATGGACGTTGTCCTCGCTCGGCGTCCGCCCGGCGCGCGACGATCAATGGCCGGGCGGCGGTCGGGCGCGCAAATGTATCTTGATCATCACCATGCGGCGCACTACTTCCATCAACCGCGCGCATTGCGTATCCTCGCTACGGATCGCGGCAATGCGCGCGGAGTGATGGAGGATGCACGTGGCGATCGAAACGCCGGCTCTTCTGGTTGAGCGAGATGCGATTGAAACACCGGTGGTGCTGGCGCTCGATATCGGCAGTTCGTCGGCCCGCGCCGCGCTGGTCGATGCGCGCGGCCGGTGGCTGGCGAAATCGTTGCTCCATGTCGCCTATAAGACCGATACGGTCGACTCACGCTACGGCTCGCTCGATCCTGAGGAGCTGACGCATTCGGTCGAACAATTGCTCGATCAGATCACGACACTGGCGAAAGCGCAAAAGATCGAGATCGTCGGAGTCGGCATCTCCACTTTCTGGCACAGCCTGATCGGTCTTGATGCTCAGCAGCAACCACTGACCCCGATCTACAGCTGGGCCGATATCCGTTCGGCGGACGCTGCCCAGGAGTTGGCCAAGCGGCTCGACCCAGACGCGTATCACGCGCGCACCGGCACGCTGCCACACCCGAGCTATCCGGCCGCCAAGCTGATCTGGCTACAGGAAACGGATGCTGAACTCTTTACGAAGGTGGAACGCTGGGTTTCGTTCGGCGAATATCTCTTCCTGCGTTTCTTCGGCGAGGCGACCGCCTCAGTTTCGATGGCCTCCGCAACCGGTCTCTTCCATCAGAAAAAGTGCTGCTGGGACGAAGCGACACTCGACGCCATCGGAGTGAAACCGGATCGACTCTCGCCAATCGGCGACGATCCGGCACCCCGCTTCATTAACGACTACGCCAAACGCTGGCCGGTGCTGGCCGAGGCGCGCTGGTTCCCGGCCTTCGGCGACGGCGCCTGCGCCAACGTCGGCTCCGGCGCGATCGGGAAAGACCACGCCGGTATGTCGGTCGGCACCAGCGGCGCCATGCGCGTTCTCTGGGAGGGCGAACCGGTCGCGCCGCCCGACGGGCTCTGGCTCTACCGGCTCGATGCCAAACGGGTGCTCCTCGGCGGAGCGCTCAGCGAAGGCGGCAATCTCTTCGAGTGGGTCAACGATCGCCTCAAACTGCCGGAGCGCGAGGAACTGGCGCGCAGAGTAGCCGCGATCGAACCGGATAGCCACGGACTCACCTGGCTCCCCTTCCTGGCGGGTGAGCGCAGCCCCGGCTGGCACGCCAACGCCCGTGCCACACTGAGCGGCATAACGCTGCACACATCGCCGGAAGAGATCCTGCGCGCCGGTCTGGAAGCGATCACCTACCGCTTCGCGCTCATCGCCGAGCTGCTCGACGGCCACCTGACGAAGGAACACACCATCATCGGCAGCGGCAACGCGCTTATTAACGACCGCTCCTGGCCGCAGATCATGGCTGACGCCCTCGGACACCCGCTGATCACATCCACCGAGCCGGAAGCCTCGCTCCGCGGCGCCGCGCTGGCCGCCCTCGAACGCCTCAACGCCTTCCCCGACCTTGCAGAGATCGCGACACTCGTGCTCAACGACGCCCAGCGCTATCAGCCGGACGCCGAGAACCACGCCACGTACGCGAAGGCAATCGAACGGCAGAAGGAGTTGTACCGGCTGCTGATGGGATAGGCGGGCGGATCGAGTGCGGTCGTATCGTCACGGGACCGAGGTCCCGGACGGAGGGCGAGTATGCACTACGTATCAGAATCACATCCACGTTCGCAAAAAGACACCCCTCTCCCGCGCGGTACGGGAGAGGGGCCGGGGGTGAGGGCTTTCGACGGCCCTATTTCTTCGCCTCAGCAAACCGGCTGGCGACGGCGTCCCAGTTGACGACGTTCCACCAGGCGCTGATGTAGTCGGGCCGGCGGTTCTGGTAGTTCAGGTAGTAGGCGTGCTCCCAGACATCGAGGCCCATGAGCGGGGTCTTGCCCTCCATGTAGGGGCTGTCCTGGTTCGCCGTGCTGATCACTTCGAGCTTGCCGTTGTTCGAGACGAGCCAGGCCCAGCCGCTGCCGAAGCGACCAGCGGCGGCCTTGGCGAAGGCATCCTTGAAGGCATCGAAGCTGCCGAAGGTCGAGTTGATGGCATCAGCCAGCTCGCCGGTCGGCTCGCCGCCGCCACCCTTCTTCATGATCTGCCAGAACATCGAGTGGTTGGCATGGCCGCCACCGTTGTTGCGCACCGCCGTGCGGATATCTTCCGGCACTTTGTCGATGTTTTTAAGCAGGTCTTCGACACTCATCGCTTCGAGGTCGGCATGACCAGCGATCGCGGCGTTGACGTTGTTCACATAGGCGCCGTGATGCTTGTCGTGATGGATTTCCATCGTGCGCGCGTCGATCGTCGGCTCAAGCGCATCGAACGGATACGGAAGCGGTGGCAGTTGATAAGCCATGTGGAATCCCTCCTTGCTGGATCTACTTCGACGGCACCGGCACGCTTGCCGGCCGTTGTACCCTCAACCGCGTGCCGCGTAAACGCGGGCGGCAAAGGTTCGGACTCTCCAGTCATCTCATTATCACACAGGTTGCTTCGGAACTCACGTTCTGCCTCGACGTCAGGATGACCGTCCGCTCACAACAGATGCCGTACCTGAAATGTGAGGCAACAACGCGATAGTCCGAGAGCACCCATGCGACGACTGAAGAGGATCGTGGGAAGTGACGGCCCGGCGCGCCCGGCACCGGTTCCGCACACGCGACAAGCGGCCTCACCATTGACAACACGTCCGGCGAGAAAAGCTTCCAGTCTGTGCACGACTCCGAAGCGAACATGTCGCCCAACGACAACCGAACGGCGACGTGCTGGGCGCTCCCATCCCTCCCGAGCATGATGCCCGGCTCGCCACCGAGCCTGCATATTTCAGACCACGGCTCAGCGTGCCCGATGATCCTTCGGATCGCCATTCGTCACGATCGGGTCGATCGTGACGCTGCCGTCCAGCTCAACCAGCCAGGTACGCACCCCGGCGTGCGAGATATGGTGCTCGGCGAGCAGCCGCTGCGCATCGTCTTCTGTTCCCGGCGGAACATAGACGAAGAAATGCTGCACACCCGACGTCGTCTTGTTATCACAGGCAGCGGAAGATCGCGCCCAGCGTCCGGCACAGTCTTCACTCACCGCCGTCTCGATCTCGCCAATCTCGCGAATATCGCCGCGACCGTCGATCACGACGATATCGGGATACTCCATTCCCTCCGACCCCGGCACCCCGCGCCGCTCCTCCGACTGATTCGTCAGCGTCACGTAATCCGCCGGCCAATCGACCTGATCGGGGAACGGAAAGCGATTGGCGGCGATAAAGCGCACCGCTCGGTCATGCTCGTCCA
>CALAGB010000439.1 GCA_937891245.1 uncultured Thermomicrobiales bacterium
ACTTCGACCAGCCGTACCGCTTGTGCAGCTCCATGATCGTCTTGATGTACACATAAGTTTTCCCGGTGCCGGTCTCCATCTCGATATCAAGATTTAGCGGCGCTGCGGACTTCCTGACCGAATCCTTCAGATCCTTCGACAGCGCCAGCCCCCGCGCCTGCTGCACCGCGTGCACGTTCGCCAGAAGTTGCGCCTGGGTCAATACGATTTCGGCGTTGCGCAGGCCTGCGTCCTCTGTCAAAGTCGGCGCGGCGTTCTTGCCGGGATCGATGCGATACCGCACCCCGTCCGCAAACGGCTGCCCGGCAAACACATCCACGACCGCATCGACGGCCTCGGTCTGGTAAGGCTGAACCTTGAACTGAAGCTTCATCACGTCAGATCGTCTCGACCGTAGTCTCGGGCGCTAGCTCCTTGAAGATCTGCTCCGCGTTGATACGTGCGGCGTCTGACGGGAATCCTGCGTCGAGGAATACCGCTCGCAATGGTCGTCTTCTCGCGATCGCAGTCACAACATCGTCGGTGACCTCTTCCCCGAAACATGCGATTAGCGCTCCATCAGCGACGGTCAAGACGCGGCGATCGGCCATATCCTCGACCGCGATCGACTCCGCGAGGTCAATGCCCTTGTCGATCATCACCTCGAAGAGCAGGTCTTCGTCCGCCCGGTCGGACTTCACACTGTGGATCGCTTCTGCCAGCGATGCCTGGACGAGGTCTTCGGCGGTCGCCAGGGTGTCAGCCATGTTGCTAGTCTCGACGCGCAGTGACCGGAAGCCAACGTCAACGCCGTCTCCCACCAGGCCCGAGAGGTTGATGATCGCGTGGCCAGCGCGGCGTAGCCGCTCGCGCGCGATGTCGGCGATCGTCCGGTGGCTGGTCGTGACATTCGCGGGCGAAGCCTTATCTGGAAGCTGGATCAGGATGAATTGCCGAGGGTGCCCATCGCGGGCGCATGTCTGCATGACCGCCTGGCCGGTCGTTCCAGATCCTGCAAAGAAGTCAAGAACGATGGTCGGCTCGCCGTCGACTGGCGAGAGCGCAAGCAAACCCTCGATCAACTTGGAGGGTTTCGGATAGCCGAACGAGATGTCGCCCATCAGCTCTTTGAACTCGGACGCTCCGAGTTGTGTACTGCCGTACTCCTGGTGGCTTAGGACGCTCCGAGGCACAACTTTCGCTGCCTCCGTAAGAAATTTCTTTATCCGAGGCATGGCCGATTTTCCATCTAAGCCCCAATACAGTCGCCCATCATCAATCAGCAGCTGCATGGCTTCGCGAGAGTACTTCCATGAGGCTGTGCGTGGCGGCCACACCTCCGCCCCGTTGGGGTTCTTGATCGGGTAATAGAGGTTCGGACGTTCAGCAGCCGTCTTGTTCGAGGTCGCAACGACGGAGTTCCAGGGACCCCGAGGATCATTATCAGGGTTCGTGTAGTACTTGTTGTGCTGGTCGTTGCGTTCAAGTCGCTCGACCACCCCTGGACGCCTCTGTCGCGCGTACACGAGAATCGCCTCGTGGTCGTTGCTGAAGAACTGAGAGTCGTTTGAGGGGCTTACCTTCTTCTGCCACACGAGATCCTCAACGAAGTTGCTGGCGCCGAACACCTCGTCACACATAAGTCGTAGCGAAGCGACCTCACCAGAGTCGATGCTGATGAAGATCAGTCCATCATCAGTAAGCAGATTACGAGCCAGCTTGAGGCGCGGATACATCATGCTGAGCCAGTCGGAGTGGAACCGTCCGTTGGATTCAGGATTGGCAATGAGACGGTCGCCGGTCTCGGATTTCTGGCCGGATCGGGCGAGGTATTCCGCGCCAGATTCGGCGAAGTCATCGTCATAAATGAAATCGTTGCCGGTGTTGTAGGGCGGGTCGATGTAGATGAGTTTGACTTTGCCGAGGTATGACTCTTGGAGAAGCTTCAGCGCGTCGAGATTGTCACCTTCAATGAAGAGGTTCTTGGTGGTGTCGAAGTCCACTGACTCTTCACGCACTGGACGGAGGGTCTTGGCAATGGGCGCGTTCGCGGCGAGGGCTGCCGCGCGCTTCCCGGGCCAGTCGAGTTGATAACGCTCCTGCGGGCCTTCGACGATATTATCGGATAGTTCCTGGCGGAGCGCGTCGAAATCGATCGCGCGGGTCGGATTGCCGTCACCGTCACGGGCTTCGGTGATGACCGTGGGGAACAGCTCAGCGATGGCCGCGATGTTGCGCTGGGTGAGGTCGGGAGTGTGCATCTCAAGCTTGTCCACGGTTAGTCCTTGCTGCTCGGCGCGGGGTTAGTCAACTCGGTTAGCGCTGCCGTGCGCTGTTTGATCTGTTTGCGCAGTTCGATCTTGCGGTTCAGTTGCGGCTCGGCGCGCATCTTCTTCTCCAGCGCCGAAATCTCGCGCTGCAGCTTGCGGCTGCGGTCCAGTCTGTCGGCTGCCTCCGACACTGGCTCTCCGGGGCGAGCGGCAAGCGGCAGTAGGACAGCGAGGACTGCTTCGTAGAGCCCCGCCAGATCAAGTGCTGTTGGTAGAGGGCGACGCACGGAGTCGGACGGTTGCCAGGCGCTTGTGAAGTAGCTACCGATCTTCGGGGTGCGCGTGCCGAGGACCTTTTGCGCGGCTGCCGTACGCGCCCGGGTGCCGTTGGTGATTTCGAAGATGATGGGAAAGTGCACGGTCTTGTCGATTGCGGTGAGCACGTCGTCGGAGACGTCGGCGCCCTTGGTTTCGACCGTGAATATCTGGATTTCGGGCACCGGTACGGTTCCGCGCAGGTGGATGGTCTCGTCGGCGAGCTTGTAGGCCCACGTGACGCGCTGGATGTCTTCCACGAACTTCTCACGCAGCACGCTGTGGACGTTGCCATGTTCATAGAACTTGGTTTTCGGGATGACCCGGCCGAACGCCGCCGCCTGGGGCCAGCGAAACAGCGCTGGTTGCTGTACCTCGTCATTCATCGGCGTGCTCCTCGACGATGGCAAGGAAGGCAACGAGCTCGAAGTCGTCGAGGCCGGCGATGGTTTGCGCCAACGCGGTGGTGTGGCCAGGGCTGAAGAGGCTGTCGATATCGCGTTCGTCGGTGACGTCGATCATCGAGCGGATCGCGTCGGTGAGGAGAGTGCTGTATTTGCCCATATTCGCGCCGTCGCGGGTGGCCTCGTTGAATATGCGGCACACCTGCCAGGCGGGCTCGCTTCGGTTGCAGCAGCCGGCGCGGATTAGATCGAGC
>CALAGB010000440.1 GCA_937891245.1 uncultured Thermomicrobiales bacterium
ATGGAGGTTGTCTACTCCGAGGAATATCTGGCGAACTACCTGCGCACAGCGGTCTCGTTCAATGGCCACCCGATCCTGATCGACAAGTATCTACCGGGGAAAGAAGTCGAGGTCGATGCCATCTGCGACGGTGTCGACGTCCTGATCCCCGGAATCATGGAGCATATCGAGCGGGCCGGCGTGCATTCGGGCGACAGTTTCGCCACTTATCCGGGCGTCAATCTCTACCCGAACGAGGTTGACCAAATCATCGAGCATACGACCAAGATCGCGCTGTCGCTTGGCGCGATCGGGCTGATCAACATCCAGTATGTGATCCACGGCGAGCGGATCTTCGTGCTCGAGGTCAATCCGCGCGGTAGCCGCACGGTGCCGTTTTTGAGTAAGGCGACCGGCGTGCCGATGGTGCGGTTGGCGACCAACGCGATGCTGGGACGTTCGCTGAGGGAACAGGGGTATCACTCTGGACTCTGGCCGCGTCAGCCGCTGGTGGCGGTCAAGGCGCCGATCTTCTCGATGGCGAAGCTACGCGGTGTCGAGGTGAATCTTGGCCCGGAGATGAAATCGACCGGCGAGGCGATGGGCATCGATCGCGAGTTTGCCCCGGCCTTCTACAAGGCGCTGATCGCGGCCGGCATGGCCTTACGACCGAACGGCTCGCTGCTCATCAGCATTTGCGACGATGACAAAGTCGTGGCGCTGCCGATGATCGAGCAGTTGGCGGCGATGGGAGTGCACATCTACGCGACCGAAGGAACCGCCGCCATGATCGAACGCGCCGGCGTGTCGGTACAGTTCGTGCCGAAGAAGATCGGGGCCGGTACGCCGGATATCCTCGACATCATTCGTGACGGCACGGTAGACGCGATCATCAACACGCCCGGTCCGGCGCAGAAGGAAGTGCTCGACGGCTTTATGATCCGGCGCGTCGCGGTCGAGCGCGGTATCCCGTGCGTGACGTCGATCGACACGGCGCGAGCGATGGTCGACGCGATCTCGAAGTCGAGCGGCGCCTACGCCGTCGAACCGCTGCCGAACTATCGTGAAGCCGTGGCGGTCGAACCGTAGCGTCACGCAAGCTGACAAAGTGAGCCGCGCGGCGCGAAGGCGAGCAAGGCTGAGTGAAATATCTCTACTATCTCCTGATCCTGGTACCGGTCGCGATCATCTTGCAGTTGATTGGGGCCGGTCATACCTGGATCTTCGCTACATCGGCGCTGGCACTGATTCCATTAGCTGGGCTGCTCGGCGACGCGACCGAACAGGTCGCCGAGCATACTGGCCCGCGCGTCGGCGGCCTGCTCAACGCGACCTTCGGGAACGCCGCTGAGCTGATCATCACAATCGTCGCGATACAACGCGGACTGATCGAACTCGCCAAGGCGAGCATTTCCGGCTCGATTATCGGCAATATCTTGCTCGTACTCGGCGCCAGCCTGCTCGTCGGTGGCTTGAAGAACGGACGACAGTACTTCAACGCCCATATCGCCGGTGTCTCGGCAACGATGATGACCCTCGCGGTCGTGGCGCTGATGATTCCGGCCGTCTTTAGCCTCGGTCCTCATCAGGTAACCGATGCGCATACGGAGAACCTGTCAATCGGCGTCGCTGTCGTGTTGCTCATCCTGTACGCACTCTTCGTTCTCTACACCATTTTTCTGCAGCCCGCCGATGAAACAAGCGGCCACGCGGAGAAACCGGCGCGCAGTCTCTGGTATTCGATCGGACTGCTGGTCGCCACGACGGTCGCGGTCGTCGTCATGAGCGAGGTGCTGATTCGGAACGTTGAGCCGGTCATCGAGTCATGGGGGCTGTCGGAGCTGTTTCTCGGTGTGATCCTCATTCCGATCATCGGGAACGTCGCCGAGCACTTCGTCGCGGTGACGACCGCTTATCGAAATCAAATGGATCTCAGCCTCGGCATCGCGGTCGGCTCGAGCCTGCAGGTCGCGCTCTTCGTGGCGCCCGTGCTGGTGTTCGTCAGCCTGATGCTGGGCAACAAGATGTCACTCGTCTTCAATAGCTATGAGATGGCGGCGCTGGCCGGCGCGACGTTTGTTGCCGTGTTCATCTCGATGGATGGCGAATCGAACTGGCTGGAGGGAGCGCAGTTGCTGGCGGTCTACATGATCGTCGGCCTTGGCTTTTATTACCTAAGTTAGCGCGAAGGATGACAACGGGGATGGGGGCCGGCTCGTGCGAATTTTCCGTAGCCATCGGTCATGCAATCCTGAAGGGGCATGAGATGAAGGGGGATGAGATGGATTTTGATGCGTTGCTGCGCGAAGTTGGGGCGTTGAAGGATGGCCACTTCGTGCTCTCGTCGGGCCGGCATAGCGATCGCTACGTCGAGAAGTTTGACCTGCTGCGACAACCGGCCGCGGCCGAGCGAGCGTGCGCCGCGTTGATCGATCTGCTGCCAGAGACGGACGGCATCGACGTCGTAGCCGGTCCGACCACCGGCGGTATACTACTGGCCTTCGAAGTCGCCCGGCAGTTGAAGCTGCCGGCTGCCTATGCCGAACGTTCCGAGGGCGGGTCGCTGGCTCGTGAGTTCCGGCGCGGGACGACGTTTCCGCCTGGCGCCCGCGTACTCGTCGTCGATGATATTTTGACGACGGGCGGTTCGGTGCGGGAAACGCTCGCTGCCCTTGGAGCACACGATGTCCAGCCGGTCGCGGTGGCGGTCCTGGTCGATCGAAGTGGCGGGACGGTCTCGTTTGGTTTGCCGCTCATTTCGCTGTCGCACATGACGATCGAAACCTGGGAGCCGGAGGACTGCCCACTCTGCAGGGACGGACTGCCGATCACGAAGCCGGGCACGACCGGTTCGGCCGGAGTCGCCTGATGACCAGCGACGATATGTTGCGCGTTGCCCCGGTGGACCAGATCGCCGATTTCGCGTTGCGCCTGATTCGAGAGCCGAGTCCATCCGCGGATGAGGGTCGTGTGGCTGCGCTCGTGCGGGCGGAGATGGCGCAACTCGGCTTTTCGGTTGAGGTCGATGATCTTGGCAATGTCGTCGGCACGATCGGTTCGGGTGACGGGCCGTGCGTGCTGATCGACGCGCATATGGATACGGTCGGCGTGACGCAGCCGTCCGAGTGGTCGCATGACCCGTTCGGAGAAATCGCCCGCGATCGACTCTACGGGCGCGGCGCGATGGACATGAAAGGCCCGTTGGCCTCCGCGATCTATGGCATCGCGGCACTCAAGAATGTTCTGACATCCGGCCGGGTGATCGTTTCGGCATCGATCGCGGAGGAGTTGGTCGAAGGCACCGCGTTGCTGGCGGTCGCCGAGCGTGAACGGCCCGCGTACGTGATCATCGGTGAGGCGACCGTGCTCGACGTCGCCCGTGGCCAGCGTGGCCGGGCGGAGATCGGCATCGAAGTGCAGGGTCGACCGACGCATTCGTCGCGCCCGGAATTTGGCGTTAATGCCGCCGAAGCGATGGTCGATATCGTGCGGGCGCTGCGCGAACTGGAGCCGCCCGTCCACGAAACGCTTGGTGCCGGAATTCTGGTGCTGACCGACATCAAATCGGAACCGTATCCGGCGCTTTCGGTCGTGCCCGATCGTTGCGTCGCGACATTTGACCGACGGACGTTGCCGGGCGAGACTGAAGCATCGGTGTTGGCTCCGGTTCAGGCTGCGGTTGAGCAGGCGCTGGCCGAGGTAACCGATGTAGGCACCGACGGCGGCGGCCTGGAAGAGGGCCTCCTGCGCCTTGAGCTCGGCGTTTTCAATGCGTTTGGAAATCTCAACCTCCTGCTCGCGGGTCAGCAGCGGGACCTGGCCCATCTGCTTGAGGTACATGCGCACGGGATCGTCGAGGATGTCGTGCTGCGAGGAACGGGTTTCCTCCTCCTCGGCCTCCTCCATGCGCTGCTTGTAATCCTCAACCTGATCGGGCTCGAGGATCTCGATCTCGAGGTTCTGCAGGATGGAGAGGACGTTGTCGATTTCCTCCTGGTTTTCGACCGACTCGGGCAGGGCCTCGTTGATGTCGTCGAAGGTCAGG
>CALAGB010000441.1 GCA_937891245.1 uncultured Thermomicrobiales bacterium
GCGCTTCGAACCAGTTTGCTTCCCGCCGCGCCGTTCGTAGTCTTGCTCGATTTCTTCGCTCCAGTTCGGCGGCAGCGGGGCGCGGGAGCGGAGGGTGGTGACGGCGTCGCTCATGACGCGGAAGTTGAGTTCGACGCCCACGCTGTCGGCGTGATAGTTCTGGGCGCGATCAGCGGCGATGCCGAAGCGACCGGCGGTCTCAACCGCGTCGATGTTGGCGCCAAGAAAGATGAACTCCCAGCCGTAGCGGGTTTGCTGGTGCGCGATCAACTGCTTGACCCGTTCCGCCGAATAGTGTCGACTCGCGTTTTCGTAGCCGTCGGTGATGATGACGAACAGCACCGTCTCGGCGCGGTAGTCGTCGGCGGTATGCTTTTGGGCGCTGCCGATCTTGCGGATCGTCCGGCCGATGGCGTCCAGCAGCGCTGTTGAGCCGCCGACGAAATATTCCTCCTCGCTAATCGGCCCAACCGCTCGAATATCGATGCGGTCGTGCAGCAGTTCGTAGGTGTGGTCGAAGAGTACGGTCGTGATGCGGCATGCGCCCTCGACCGCCTGCTGCTTCGCCAGCATGCTGTTATAGCCGCCAATGGTATCGGCCTCCAGACCGGCCATCGAGCCGCTCTTGTCGAGAATGAAGACGAGTTCGGTCAGTCCCTGTTGCATTGGCCACCTCCTCAATACGAATCAACCTGAACCGAGGATAGTGCCGATGCGAACGCGAAAGGTCGCTTACGAAGCGACATGTGCGGTTCAGAGACCGAGCAACGGCTGGTCGTATTCGAACAGGACGTCGTTGATCTCGAAGATGTCGTACTTCCCGTTCACGATGAAGTACTCGATGATGACGTCAAAGATCTGGCTATGGGAAAGCGCGAAGCCGGCGCATTCCAGCAGGTCGTTCGTCTCGTCGAGCGTCAATTCCAGCGCCACGGCGAGCGCCAGGACGGTGCGTTTGCTCGGCAGGTAGCCGTCGCCGGTTCTGATTTTCGAGAAGAGCTTGCGGTCGAGATTGGCACGTTTATACACCTCGACGTTCGTCTTCCCTTTCGCCTCGATCAGGCGCATGAGTGTCGCCGAAAACGGCTCATCGAGATTGCCGATCAGATCGTCGATCCTCGGCGGCATCGAGTACTCTGCGCTGCTGGCCGGCGGCGGTGGCGCGGGCGCGCGCAGGGCGTCGCGCTCGACATCGAGCAGTCGTCGTGAGCGCCGCTCGTCCGCGAAGCGCTCCACATAGTGCTCATTGATGTAGCTGGCGACCTCGCCGAGCAGCTTCTCGCTGATCGAGAACGCCGCCTTATCAAAGACGACGAGGTAGACGTCGACGTCGTGCGTATCGAGAAAATCGCGGATCGCGCCGGTCGCCACGCGGAGCGCTTCGTCCTTCGGGTAACCGTAAATGCCGCTCGAAATGAGCGGGAAGGCGATGCTCTCGCAGCGATTCTCGATTGCGCGCTTCAGGCTGTTCAGGTAGCAGGCGCGGAGCTGTTCTTCCTCACCCTGCCGGCCGCCACGATAGACCGGGCCGGCGGTGTGGATGATGTACCTCGCGGGGAGCTTGAATCCCGGCGTGATGACCGCCTCGCCCGTCTGGATCGGCGCAAGCTTGTCGCACGCCGCCTGCAGTTCGGCCGCGCCCGCCGCCTTGAAGATCGCGCCGCAAACGCCACCGCCTTGCAGCAAGGCGGTATTCGCGGCGTTGACGATCGCGTCGACGTTCATACGTGTGATGTCGTTTCGGACGATGCTCAAGGGCATGCGCGCGCCTCCGGCTCCAGCTGTGAACGAGATCCTCCCGCGTCAACGAGATCATTGCACGATTCGTCGTACCAACGCAGCGCCCGAACCGCATGCGCCCCTTTGGCGTTTGGCCGCTCCTCGCTTATCATCGGAGAGTGAGAGCGAACGTTGGAACGAACGGAGTGTGCATGATGCCGTCCGAGCATTTTCCCGTCATTCAGGTGAGCGGTCTTCCGTATGAGCGTGGCCGGCAGCATGGAGAAAAGGCGCGCGATCGCGTGGCGCGCAGCGTCGAGATCTACCGCCAGGCGTTCGCCGACAGCGCCGGGCTCGACTGGCCGGACGTGTTGGAACAGGCCGCCGGTTTCGCCGGGCTGATCGAGAGCTTCGACAAGAATATCTACGCCGAAATGAACGGCATCGCCGATGGCGCCGGCTTCAAGATCGAAGAGATCGTTGCGATCAACTGCCGCACCGAGCTGCTCTTCGGTGGGCGCGGCAAGGCGCGCGCCACGCTGCCCGAGGCCGAGTGCACGACGATCGCCGTTTCGCCCAAGGCGAGCGCCAGCGAGGGGACGATCCTCGCCAAGAACTGGGACTGGCGCCTCCCCTGCCAGGAGACGGTCATCATCCTGCAGGCCGAGCAGGAAGAGGGGCCGAATTTCGTGATGCTGGTCGAGGCGGGCATGGTTGGACGGGATGGCTTCAACGACGCCGGCATCGCCGTCTGCGGCAATCTGCTTCGCTCAACGCTCGACGGCACGAAGGCGGGCGTGCCGGTACCGTTCATCCGGCGCCGCGTGCTCAACAGCACCCGGCTCGACCACGCCATGGGTGAGATCCTGAACGCGGAGCGCGCCGCTTCGACGAATTACATCATCGCCCACGAATCGGGCATCATCCTCGATTTCGAAGCGTCGCCCGAGCAGGTCTACACCATCTACCCCCGGCAAGGGCTCCTGACGCATTCGAACCATTTCACGGCGATCGCCGCGCAGGTACAAGGGATCGGCAAGCTCAGTTCGCCCGATACGCTCTACCGTATGCACCAGGCGCGCGAGCTGCTGGAGCCGTATATCGGCCTGATCAGTATCGATCACGTCAAGAAGGCGCTGCGCGACCACGCTGGTGAGCCGATGGCGATCTGCCGTCATGGCGATCCGGACAAACAGGAAGCCGAGCGCTCGATGAGCATCGCCTCGATCATCATCGATCTCGGCAAGCGCGAGATGCACGTCGCCATGGGACCGCCCTGCGAGCACGACTACCAGGTGATCAGCTTACCGAAATCCGACGAACAGCCGGCCAACAACACCAAGCAGATTGGGTTCGTGCAAGCGGCGGGGTAAGCCGCCCTCATCTCCTCCCCTCTTCCGCGCGGCGCGGGAGAGGGGAGGAGACGCCCGACTAAAGTCGCTTGAGCGCCATAAATGTCGCCCCTAGGGAATCTCTGCCGGTGTAGGGGCGACATTTATGGCGCCCGATTCACCCGGCGCCTCTGTACGGGGAACGCATACACGCCCGCCCTCCTAGTACCAGTCCGCCGGGAAGCCGGCGTCCTGCCAGCGGCGGTATTTCCAGATGCTGATGGCGCGACGGAGTTCGCGGACCGCCATCGGGTCGAAGTTCGTCAGCAGGAGGAAGGTGTCATCGCTCGTCTGGTCGACGTGATCGATCGACTCGTAGCCGTAGCGACGGAGCAGATTACGAACGCGCGGGCTCAGGTCGAGCTGGTCGAGTGACGGATGGATGCGCCGCGACAGCTTCGTCCAGCCCGCCTCGATCAAACTAATGAGCAAGACCGGCAGCGAAAAGACCATCGCGACGATCGCCAGCCAGCCGAACGAAACCATGAGCAACGCTTCGAGCTGCGTATCCAGGAGCGCCATCGGCACGATCACCAGCGCCGCACTGATGACGAAGGTCGCCAGCGAGCGCATGATCGGATTAGACGCGAACGGGTCCCAGGCAAGCGTCGGAGTCTGATAACGATTCAGATTCGATGGATACCGCGGTCGAGTTCTGGTCGGCACGAAATTACTCCAAAGAACAAGCAACGGTCGTTTTCGAATTGGGTACTTTACCAGAGTCCGTACCCACTTGCTTCTCCTCCAACGCACACATGATGCCGGGCATTCCGCGCCGCCTCCCGCCCGGTCGACTCTCCCCTGTTGCACGTTTCGTGACAAATGTCATCGGCAGGTCGGGGCAATCGACACTTATCCCGATCGCCGCGTTTCGTTACGGTTGCACATGGCGGTGAGCGCCGTCCGGGGCGGG
>CALAGB010000442.1 GCA_937891245.1 uncultured Thermomicrobiales bacterium
CCTCGATAGCAGCGGCACTGGCTCGACGGCCAGCTTCGTGGCCGGGATCAACTATGCCGTGAGCGCGGGCGCGCGCATCATCAATATCAGCGCCAGCGGGACGACCAATTCCGCGGCGATGGACGACGCGCTCGCCAACGCCGAAGCGCATGGCGTGCTGGTCGTCGCCTCGGCCGGAAACGAAGCGAACGAAGCGACGCTCTATCCGGCCGCTGCCTCGACCGTGCTGGCGGTGACGGCGACCGATGCGGCGAACGCGCTGGCCTCGTTCTCCTCGTATGGTCCCACGGTCGACCTGGCGGCGCCCGGTGTCAATATCACCAGTAGTTGGTGGAGCGCCGATCAGGGGGACGGCCATATGACTGCCAGCGGCTCGTCGGCTTCGGCGCCGCTCGTCGCTGGTGCCGCCGCGATCGTCGCTCAGTTGCAGCCGGGAGCATCGGCGGCCACGCTTCGTGAGATTCTGACGGAATCGGCGCAAGATATCGGAGCGCCGGGTATCGATGCGCAGACCGGATTCGGACTGGTCGATGCCTACGCCGCCGCGCGAATCGCCGCCACGCCGGTCGATTCATCCGCGGCGTCGCTCAGCAGCGAACAGGCGAACGACGGCTGGCACATCCGGCTGGCGGCGAGCGGCTTTGATGCCGGTGAACCGCTGCTCATCTGGACCGAATCCGGCGCCGGCTATCGGTTGGTGCGCGGCCTTGAGGCCGCTGGCGACGGCACGATCGATACCGACCTTGGCCTGGAGTGGCGCGTGCCGCAAGGCTCACTGACAGCCCACGTCGTCGGACTCACCTCCGGTCACGCCGCGAAGGCCGAGATGACGATCGACCCGGCGCCGGCCGCCGAGCCATTCAGGCCGTTGCCGGCCCGCGAATCGACCGCCGATCGGCTCTACTTCCCGCAGACCGGGCATACGCTCGCCCTGGGCTTCAAGGACTTCTGGGAGGCGAATGGCGGCCTCGCCGTCTTCGGCTATCCGATTAGCGAGGAATTTCCCGAGAAGAATCCGGATACCGGCGAAACGTATACTGTTCAGTATTTCGAGCGGAATCGATTCGAATATCATCCGGAACTGGCCGGCACGCCGTGGGCCGTCTCACTCGGCCGGCTCGGTGTGCAGGACGCCCCGCAGGTGTTTCCGACCGCACCCGCCGTGAATGTCGCCGGCGTGCGGTACTTCGCGGAAACACAGCATACGCTGAGCGGCCCGTTCCTCGATTTCTGGCAGGCGAACGGCGGCTTGGCGGTCTTCGGTTACCCGCTGAGCGAACCGTTCGAACAGGGTGGATTGCTCATCCAGTACTTTGAACGTAGCCGCTTCGAGTATCACCCCGACTTACCATCCGGTCCCCGTGTACTGCTGACGCGGCTTGGCACGACGCTGGCGCGCGAAAATGGATATCTCCACTAATTTCGACGACTGCTCTTCCGACGTAAGCGCGGTGGAAGTATACTTTGCTATCATCGTCAGGATGTCCTTCATCGGTACGAACGTCTCTGGGACGATAGGTTCGATCGTGCTAGCCTGAAAGTACCATGCCGTTCGCACGACGCGTTTCCGGGCCGCCGTGAGCGGTCGGCTCAACCATCATTGAACGCGGTACGGGAAGCTCGGGGAGAACGATGCGGGGCGCGTTGCGCGTATTTCGACCGGTTAAGCAGAACCGCAACTTCGCCACGATCTGGGCGTCGCAACTCATTTCGACGCTCGGTGATCGGGTGCACCACGTCGCGCTGGCGGCGCTCGTCTTTCAACTGACCGGATCGCTGACCAAGACCGGTCTGGCGCTGGTGGCGACGGCCTTGCCCGATCTGCTGCTCGGCATGGTAGCCGGCGTCGCGGTCGATCGCTTCGATCGTCGCTGGATCATGGTTGCCACCGATCTGCTACGGGTGCCGCTGGTGGCGCTCATTCCGTTTCTCGCCTATCGTTCGCTGCCGCTCGCCTTTGTCGACCTCTTCCTGGTTAATACGCTTTCCATCGCCAACCGGCCGGCCGCGAATGCGATCATCCCGACAATCGTGCCGCCGGAAGATCTGGCGGCCGCCAACTCGCTTTCGTCTATCAGCGACAACACGAGCGATATCGTGGGCTATCCGGTTGCCGGCGCCGTGATCGGCATCTTCTCCGCCTGGCTCGGTTGGAAACAGGGCCTGCAGGCCGCCTTTATCTTCGATGCCGGCACATTTCTGGTTTCCGGACTGCTGGTCATGACGGCTCGTACGCCGGCCTTCACGCGGGTGCGTGCCGGTGTCGCGTCGGTCTGGCTCGATCTCGTCGAGGGCGTCAATTTCGTTCATTCGTCCCAGGTCCTGCGCTCCAATACGCTCGTTATGCTCCTGGGGCCACTCATGCTGGGCGCCGCGACGCCGCTCCTGGTCGGCTATGCCTGGAACGTCCTCAACGGCGGCGAGTGGGAGTATGCCATGCTCGGCACCGGCATCAGCGCCGGGAGCATCATCGGTGGGCTCTGGCTCGGAACCGACCAGCGCCTCCGCCCTGGCCTGACGATCATCATCGGTCTGGCGTTGATGGGAGTTGGGGTGATGGCAACCGCCGTTGTCGGGCAGCTCTGGCTGGCGATGGCGACGATCGCGATCAGCGGCTTCGGCAGCATGATGGTCCTCATCCCGAGCGTGACGCTGGTGCAGATGCACACTCCCGAACCGCTCCTGGGGCGCGTCTTCACCGTGCGCTCAACGCTTATCTTTGGCGCGATCATCCTCTCGAACGCGGTCGGCGGCTGGGCAGGTGAACGATTCGGCGTGCGCGAATCGTTCTTCGTCTGTGGCCTGCTGCTCGTCGTTTCGACGCTGGTGGCGCTTCTCTTCCCTTCCATCCGCGGCGTCGATTTCTCGCCGATTCCCTCGGCGGAAGCCAGCCTGGGGGACTGACGACGTTCCCTCCACTTGCACTGTAGCGGCGGACGCTGCGGTCGTTGGATGGCATCAGTTCGCTCCCGTTATTCGCCATCTTTGCCATCCGGTGTCAGAATGGGACGCAATTCGGTCGCGCTTCGCTCAGCGGCGGCCGCGACGCTTATCCGTGATCCCGCGAGAAGGAGCCATTGCATGGCGTTTCTGTCGAAGAAGGTAGCCGATTTCCGGCGTGCCGCGATGCAGAAGTTTATGGACGACCGGCAGCTCGATGCGCTCGCCTTCCTAACGCCCGACTACTTCTTCTATGCCACCAATTACTTCCTGGATGTCGCGCCCTGGGAACGGCCGGTGATCGTCGTCGTGCCGCGCGACGGCGAGACGTTCGCACTGCTGCATGAGCTGTCGACCACGCACGACAAAATGGCCCGTGAAAGCGGCACGCTCTGGGTCGACGATGTCGTCCTCTATAGCGAGCATCCACGGCTCGATCACCGGTTGCCGCTGACGCCGCAATGGCCCGATCTGCTGGCCGACCGGCTGCTCGAACATGGCCTGCGCTTCGCGCGTATCGGGGTCGATGCGGCGCCGAATTTGCTGGCGCAGACCAAGCTTTTGCTGCCGGGCGTCAATTTCATGCCGATCGAACGCGAGATGCGCACGCTTCGCCTCGTGAAGCACGAGGAAGAGATCGAACTGATCCGCAAGGGCGCCAGCCTCTCCGACTGGGCACAGGATCGCTACCGCGAAGAGATCAAGCCGGGGCGCATGGTGCAGGAGCTCGACTATAGCGTGCTGGCGCAGACCGCCGCGGAAGCCGGCAAGCGGCATCCTGGCGAGCAGGTGACGGCGTACGCACTGACGCTGAGCGGTCCCGATTCGGCCGCACCGCATGGCACCGGCGCCGAAACGGGCAAGAAGATCGAAAAAGGCCACGGACTCGTCAATATCGTGATCATCCGGGTCAACGGCCTCGTGGTTGAGAACGAGCGCACCTGGTTCTGCGGCAAGCCGAATGATCAGCAGGTCAAGGCGTACGAGGCGATGACTCGTGCGCAGCAGGCGGCGATCGAGCAGATGGTGACCGGCAACTCGCTGGCGTCGATTGATACGGCCGCACTCTCGATCATCGAAGCGGCCGGTTTCGGCGGCAACGTGCTGCACCGTACCGGTCACGGCATCGGTATTGCCGGACACGAGTTCCCCGACGACATGCCGCTCAACCAGCGACCACTCATGGCGAACGAGGTCTATTCGGCGGAGCCGGGCATCTATATCTACGGTCTGGGCGGCTTCCGACACGACGATACCGTCGTGGTCGGCAAGAAGCCGGAAGTCCTGACGAAAGCGCCGAAGGACATCAAGTCGCAGACCGTCTGATGCTGGCGAATGTGACCGGCGGCGCGACCATCCGGCGCGCCGCCGGCCGAGCGAGCGGTGTACTAATGTCGCGGGCTATACTTGAGACACCTTACCGTGTATGGACGTTGCCGCGTCGCATAAGGTTTACCTGATTGATTGCGAAGCGTTACGAAGAGCAATTGTTCGAGATCCTCACGCGGGAGCGATTGACGATCGCGACGGCGGAGTCGTGCACCGGTGGGCTGGTTTCACATCGGATTACGACGATCCCGGGGAGTTCCGCCTATTTTCTGGGCGGGATCGTCTCATATAGCAACGACGTGAAGCAGTCGCTGCTTGGCGTTCCCCAGGACGTGCTGGCGCGCGTGGGGGCGGTCAGCGCGGAATGCGCGGTGGCGATGGCGCGGGGAGCCCGAGCGCAAATCGGCGCCGATATCGGCGTCTCCACGACCGGTATCGCCGGACCGGGCGGCGCCACGCCAACCAAGCCGGTCGGCCTCGTCTACATCGCCTGTTCGACTCCCTGGGGCGATCACTGGGAAGAGCATCACTTCTCCGGCGATCGGATCGAGACGATCAAGGCGTCAGCCGATGCCGCGCTCGCTCTCGTCCTCGAGCAGCTTGCGCATCGAGCGGATACAACTGACCACTGAGTCACGACCCACGGGCGTTGCTCTGCGGCGCCCGGCTGACATGTGGCATGTGAATTGAAATGAGTCTGCCGTTGTATAAGAAGTCCGTTTTGCCGAACGGTGTTCGTGTCGTCACCAGCCGCATGGACCACGTCAAGTCCGCCAGCCTGATCATTTACGTCGGTGCCGGTTCGCGGCATGAGTCCGATGCCGAAGCAGGCATCTCGCACTACCTCGAACATATTGTGTTCAAAGGGACCGAAAAGCGCCCCGATCCGGTGCAGATCACCGAGGAGCTTGAATGCGTCGGTGGCATGCTCAATGCCGCGACGAGTCGTGAGAGCACCAACTACTGGGTGAAGGTGCCAAGCGCTCATCTCGAACGTGCCTTCGATGTGCTCGGCGATATGCTGCGCAAGTCGGTCTTTGACCCGATCGAGATCGAAAAGGAACGCGGAGTAATCATCGAGGAGATTCGCGGCATCGAGGATACGCCGGACGATCTCATTCACGACGTCATCGATGAACTCGTCTGGGACGGCCAGAGCGTCGGACGCTCGGTGATCGGCTCCGAAGCGACGGTCCACGCGATCAACCGGCAGCAATTGATCGACTACCTGGAGGCGCAATACCGGCCCGACCGGATCGTGGTCGCCGCGGCCGGCGACGTCGATCATGATTTCGTCAGTGAATTAGCCGCGCGCTATTTCGGCGATTTGAAGCCGAGTTCGGTGAACACGTTCGTTGAGACCGATAATTCTCAGAACAGTGCGCGCGTGAAACTGTTGCAGCGTGCGACCAACGAAGCGCATCTTTGCCTCGGCATTCCGGCACTGCCGTACACCGACGAGCGACGCCACACACAGGACATGATCGACGCGATCCTCAGTTCGGGCATGAGTTCGCGGCTTTTCCGCGAGATCCGTGAACGGCGTGGGCTGGCTTACGAAGTCTATTCATACTTCCGCGAATACGCCGACGTCGGGCAGGGCGTCGTCTATGCCGGGGTCGAACCGAAGCGTACGAGCGAGACGCTGACCGCGATCCTCGCCGAATTTGGCAAACTTCGGACGACGCTGGTGCCCGAGGACGAGTTGCAGCGAACCAAGGAGTTGCGTAAGGGGCGCATCGACATGGGGCTGGAGGATAGTCGCTCGGTTGCCGGCTGGGTTGGCGGTCAGGAGTTGATTTTCGGCGATATCCTGACGCCGGACCAGGTGATTGAGAAGATCGAGTCGGTGACCAGCCACGATATTCTTGAGCTGTCGCGTGAACTGTTTACGCCGGAGCGGCTGAACCTCGCGGTTGTCGGGCCGCTCGATATCGAAGACGAACTCCGTTCGCTTCTAGATCTGTAGGACGATGGCAAACAGCAGTCACATTCTGATCGTCGAAGATGAGCGTGCGATCGCGTCGTTCTTACGGCGTGGTCTGAGCTACGAGGGCTATCGCGTCACCGTGGCCGATTCGGGCCGTCTGGCGCTGGAAACGGCGCGGGATGACTCCCCCAACCTCGTCATTCTCGACGTCATGCTGCCGGACGGTCTCGACGGCATCGAAGTTTGCCGTCGCTTGCGCGCGGCCGGTGATGAGTTCCCGATCCTGATGCTGACGGCGCGTGATGAGGTGGCCGACCGCGTGGCCGGGCTTGATGCCGGTGCCGACGACTACCTGGTCAAGCCGTTCGCGTTCGAAGAGTTGCTGGCGCGCGTCCGTGCCCTCCTGCGACGGCAGGAGCGGCGCGACGATTCGCCAGAAGATTTGATCTACCAGTTCGCCGATCTGAAGCTCGACACCTCCTCACGCTTCGCCTACCGGGGCGAACGTCGCATCGATCTCACGACGCGTGAATATGAACTCCTCCTCCTCTTCATTCGTCATCCGAACCAGGTGCTGACTCGTGATCTGATCATGGAGCGCATCTGGGGCTATGACTTCCCGGGGGAATCGAACGTCCTCGAGGTCTACATCAGCAACTTGCGTCGCCAGCTGGAGGCCGGGGATGAACCCCGGCTGCTGCAGACGGTGCGCGGCGCCGGCTACGCCCTCAGGTTGCCCCCCGACTAGCAGAGGTGAACAATGTCCATCCGCGCCCGCATCGCACTTCTCTCCGGATTCCTGACACTTGTCATCCTGATGGGCATCGGCGTTGGTGTCTACTTCATCCTGCAGCGCTCTCTGAACCGAGAGATTGACAATCGTCTCGCGAGTATTGCCGCGAATGTGAACGCCGAACTGGCATTTGTCCGAAACCCGGACGGTTCGTTGAATCGTGTGGTACTCCCGAAGCTCGATCCGTTTGTTTCGCAAGGGATCTATCTACAAGTCATTGATCTCCGCGGAAACGGCGTCGATCAAGCCCCGACACCACTGACGCAGGGATACCTGCCGGTACCGCCGGACGTGCTCAATCTCAATCGTGATCGCACCGCGAAGTATTACACGACTGAAAATGGTGGCGTACCGCTCCGCGTCTTTAGTCGCCCGATCTTCGATCCACTCACTGGACAACTCCTCGGTACGATTCAGGCCGTACAGCCGCTCTCCTCGACGGGTAAGACGCTACGCACCGTACGGCTGCTCTTCATGACTGGTCTCGGTTTTGGGTTGTTGATCGCTGCTGTCGGTGCATACATTCTGTCGGGTCGTTCGCTCCGGCCGCTGACCGGCATTACAAATACGGCACGGCGCATCGGCCGCTCCCGTGATTTGAGCGAGCGGCTCGAACTGCCGAGTTCGAACGACGAGGTTCAAGACCTCGTGGAGACGTTCAACTCGATGCTCGACCGGCTCGATGATGCTTTTACCGCCGAGCGGAGGTTCGTCTCGGATGCATCGCACGAGCTGCGGACGCCGCTGACGGCGCTGCGCGGAAACGCCGAGATCCTGCTCAGACAGATCGAGGTCGGCTCGGTCGATATGACCGACGCGGCCGAAATCCTGACCGATATTCGGGACGAGTCGGAGCGGATGGGCCGGCTGGTGCAGAATCTGCTGACGCTGGCGCGGGCCGATGTCGGCTGGCGTCCCGACCTCGAGCCGGTTCAACTCGATCAGATCGCGCTCGATTCGGCACGGTTGGCGACACGGATCAGCAGCACGCATGAACTCAACGTCGAGATCGAAGACGAGGTCGACGTTATCGGTAATGCCGACCAGCTGAAACAGTTGATGATTATTCTGCTCGATAACGCCTTCACCTACACGCCGGATGGCAGCGCGGTTTCGTTGGTCGTCACGTCGCACGATGACAAGGCGGAAATCCTGGTTCACGATTCCGGCCCCGGCATCCCGCCGGAGCAGCTGGAGCGCATCTTCGATCGCTTCTTCCGTGGCGAGGCGGCCCGAGACCGGCGCGCGGCCGGCGCCGGTCTCGGGCTGGCGATCGCGCGCTGGATCGTCGATTGCCACAATGGTTCCATCGACGCGACGAGCGTGGTCGGTATAGGGACGACGGTGATCGTCTCGCTGCCGCGCGCGACGCCGCCGGAGAAGGGCGACGGAGGTAAGCTCGAAACGTCGCTGCAGCCGATTGCCATTGGTGCCGGGAAGTGATCAGTCGGAGTCGCGAGTACCGCCATACTGCTCGTCGATTCGATC
>CALAGB010000443.1 GCA_937891245.1 uncultured Thermomicrobiales bacterium
ATCCCCTCGAGGAAGGGGTAGTCGCCGCCGTGGCGTGTGTGCTGATGATCGACGAAAACAGCGGCCGGACGTGCGAAAAAGCCGCGATAACCGGCCGCCGGACCACCCGCATTGATAAATTCATGCACCGTCTCGACGCGATGGCCGAGCGCCCGCAGGCCGTCGATGACCGGCGGATCGATACGATCGTCGGCCACGACGTAGCCTTGCGAAAGGTCGATGCGTGGCGCCGAGATCGCCGGTTGTATATCCATTCCGTGAACAAGCGTATTGAGCACCACCTGACTCACCGCGTTCGTGATGCGACGCGAACCGGGTGCGCCGACCGCCAATACGGCGCGATCATCACGTTCGACAATGAGCGGCGTCATGTTTGAGACTGGACGTTTACCCGGCGCGACACTGTTCGGCGCGCCCGGTGTCGGATCGAACCACTGGGCGGCGCAATTCATCACAACGCCGCTGTCGCCGGCTACGCCGAGGCCGCTCCAACCGCCGATGAGCGTGTGCGTCATCGAGACAGCGTTTCCATCCGCATCGACGACCGAAATCTGGGTCGTGCCGCCGGCGTTCGTCGCTCGGCCGAGCGGCGCGACACCGATGTCGCCGGGCCGAATCTCCGCCAAAGCCCGCGTCGGATCGATCTCGCTGCGACGTCGTGCGATGTAGTCGTCCGAAAGCAGCACCTCTACCGGGACGTCGACATATTCGGGATCGCCGAAATAGGCATCGCGATCAGCAAAAGCCAGCCGGTAGGCCTCGGCCAGCGCGTGCAGCGACGCCGTGCTATTGTGGCCCCAACCCGCCAGATCAAAGCCTTCGAGGATCTTGAGTCCCTGTATGGTCATGAGTCCGGGGCACGGCAATGGGCCAGTGAGAATGGTGTGAGCGCCGTACGGCACGCGCAGCGCATCGACGACCGACGGCTGATAAGTCGCCATGTCGCTCATCTGCAGCAACGCGCCCTGCGCCTGCACGAAGTCGAGAATATCCTGGGCGACCGGACCGGTGTAGAACCCGGCGGCGCCCTGCTCGGCGATCGCGCGCAGCGTGCGCGCCAGATCGGTCTGGCGAATCGTCGTCGCACCATGCGCCATGCCGGGATCGCCATCGACCAGAAAGATCTCGGCCGATTTCGGGTTGGCACGAATACCTTCCAGCTCCTGCACGAGCCGCAGCGCCAGCACCCAGCTGAGCGGCATCCCGTTTTCGGCAAGGTCGATCGCCGGTTCGAGCACGCGTGCCAGCGGCAGGCTGCCGAAGCGTTCGAGTGCGGTGACCAGCCCGCCGACCGTGCCCGGCACCATCGCGGCCAGACCGCCCTTGAAGGCGACGGTCGTGCATGAACGGTGTGCTTCCGGCGTCATCCGCTGCGGAGCGCGGTTGCTGAAGTCGATCGTCTTGGCCGTGCCATCGGCGGCGCGGTAGATCATATAGCCAGCGCCGCCGATGCTCGTGTTGTACGGCTCCATGACGTTCATGACGAAGGCTGCCGCCACCGCCGCATCAACCGCGTTGCCGCCCTCGGCCAGCATTTTGGCACCGGCCAGCGCCGCTTCCTCCTGCTTGGCGACGACCATGCCGCCGTCGGAACTGGCGCCCGACTTGTCGATCAGCCACTGCGACATCTGTAAGGTCGCCATACGCCCTCCCCGAACCGTGCATTCATCCGATAACAACGACTGTAGCCCGAGGGACCACGACTGGCAACGGCCGAACCAATTCCGATCATGGAAGAGAGGGTGCGGCTGCCAGCGTTGCACCGAGAGCATTCATTGTTTCGCGGTTCGATGACGGGACAACACGCAGACACGAGCCCCCGACAAGCGGATAGGACCCCGGACTTCTCTTCGCGTAGGAGAATGGTACGCGCACCAACTCTATTGACAGGCGTCGACATCGGCATACGATGGGAATAGGTACGCAAGGGTACGCACAGGTACGCGCATTCGCGGTCGGTTGCCGGCACGGGTTCGCCGATATGCATGCATCGTCGACCCCGAAACTGGTTTCGAGCAGACGGGAGGACATATCGCTATGTTCCGTCGGATACTCAGCGCGCTCGCACTCGTTACCCTGTTGATGATCCCCTTCAATGGGCTCTCGGCCGGCGCCGCGCCGAACGGACGCGCGACGTTGACTGGAAATGTCCCGCCATGGGCTACCGCAGCCAACTTCAAATCGGCGGCGAATTCATCCGACGACGTCGGCTTTCGGGTCTATCTTAATTGGCAAGATCAGTCCGCCCTTGAAGCAATGGCCATGGATGTGTCCAATCCGGCCAGCCCGGCGTATGGTCAGTTTCTGAGCCCACAGCAGTTCCGGCAGCAATTCGCTCCATCGAAAGCGAGCGTCCACACGGTGCAATCGTGGCTTCGTTCGCAGGGCTTCAAGATCGTCTATACACCGGATAACAACCACTACGTCTCCGCCGAGGGGACGGCCGCGCAGGCGGCAACCGCATTCGGCACGAGCTTTGGCCTGTACCAGGTTGACGGCATGACGTTGCGATCACCGAAGTCGGATATTTCGGTGCCGGCGTCGATCGCGTCGCTCATCAGTAGCGTCGTTGGACTGGACGATTCGTCACAACTCGTCCACACCAACATCGCAACTGAGCCAAGCGCCCCGCCGGCACCGGCGTTCGTCAGTGCGGAGCCATGCTCAAGCTACTGGAGCGAGAAACAGGCGACCGGCTTCACCAACCCCTACGGCAAAGGCACGCTCCCGTACGCGCCGTGCGGCTATACTCCGCAGCAGATCCTCGGCGCCTATGGCATCTCGGGGTATGACGGTGCCGGGCAGACCGTAGCAATCATCGACGCCTACGCATCGCCGACGATTCAACAAGATCTCGATCAGTGGTCCACACAGCGTGGGCTGCCCTCGACCACTGTCGAACAGATCGTCGCACCGGGCACCTATCGCCATCCCGAAAAGGGAAACACCCAGGATCCACAGGGCTGGTACGGCGAGGAAACTCTCGACGTTGAGGCCGTACACGGGATGGCGCCCGCAGCGCACATCATCTACGTCGGCGCGCCGAATAATTTCCAGGATCTGGACGCCGCGCTCAATCACGTCGTCGATCAGCATCTCGCCTCGATCGTGACCAACTCGTACGGCTGGGATACCGAACTCCTGCCGTTCGGCTTCATCAAGCCGGTCAACGACACCCTCCTCCAGGGCGCGGTCGAAGGCATCGGCATCTACTTCTCGTCCGGCGATAACAGCGACGAGTCGCAGACCGTCGGCTATGTCACGGCCGATTTCCCGGCGTCGAGCCCCTGGGTTACGGCGGTGGGCGGTACGAGCCTGGCCGTCGGTTCAAGTAACAACTACCTGTTTGAGACCGGCTGGGGCACAACGCGGTCCGGCTGGACAGGTACTAAGTGGGATCCGAAGGCGCCGGGCACCTGGATCTACGGTGCGGGTGGCGGCGTGAGCCAGCTCTTTGCCGAGCCGAGCTATCAGGTCGGAGTCGTTCCAAACTCGGTCTTCGCGGCGCAGGGCCGCACCGGTCGCGCCGTGCCGGATATCTCGGCGGTCGGCGACCCGAACACCGGCTATCTGGTCGGTCAGACGCAGACCTTCCCGGATGGCAGCGCCAAATACTCCGAATACCGGCTCGGTGGGACGAGTCTCTCCTCGCCGCTGATCGCCGGCATCATGGCGCTGGCGGATCAGGCTGCCGGCACGCCGCACGGCTTCGCCAATCCGCTCTTCTATGCGCGGCTGGCGAACTCGGGCGCCGTTCACGATATCGTCGATCCGTCCGGCACGCTGGCGACGGTTCGCCCCGACTATGTCAATGGGATCGATGCCAGTGATGGTCTCGTCTACAGCCTGCGTACCTTGAACCAGACGCTGAGCCTGGACACGACGCCCGGTTACGACGACGTGACCGGCCTCGGCACACCGAACGCGTCCTTCCTCGACGCACTGAAATAGCCAGAATGAGCGGAGCGTACATCTGAGTACGCTCCGCTCCACAACGAACGCCCCGCTTCGTGTATGCACAGGGCGCCCGGCTCTGCGCTAGTCTTTCTTCGCGTCTTCGTCGATCATTGGCCGAGGCTGGGTCAGCATGTCGGGGCGCAGGATTTCGGCAAGCTGCTCTTGCGTCAGCAGACCACGCGCGAGCACCAGGTCGGCCACGCTGCCGCCGGTCGCCAGCGCTTCCTGAGCGACTTCGG
The DNA here is from genome assembly GCA_937891245.1 of uncultured Thermomicrobiales bacterium. Taxonomy (GTDB): domain Bacteria; phylum Chloroflexota; class Chloroflexia; order Thermomicrobiales; family Thermomicrobiaceae; genus CALAGB01. The sequence goes on from CALAGB010000443.1 coordinate 4,197, forward strand.
TCGCGTTGATGTAGCCGATGTACGGGTTGAGCGCGGTCACCAGCCCGATCGAGTGCGTCACCATCTCGTAGAGCCGTTCGCGATTGGCGGTTATGCCGTCAACGCAGCGTTCGGAGAGCGTCAGACAGCCGTTACGCAGATGATGCAGGCTGTCGAAGAGGCTGTGCGCGATAACCGGCTCGAAGGCGTTCAACTGCAGCTGCCCCGCCTCGGCGGCGAAGCTGACGGTGACGTCGTTGCCGATCACTTCATAGGCGATCTGGTTGATCACCTCGGGGATGACCGGGTTCACCTTGCCCGGCATGATCGAAGAGCCCGCCTGCACGGCCGGCAGGTTGATCTCGTTCAAGCCGGCCCGCGGACCGGACGAGAGCAGGCGCAGATCGTTGCACGTCTTCGAGAGTTTGACGGCCACGCGCTTCAGCACGCCGGAAAGCTGCACGAATGCACCGCAATCCTGCGTCGCCTCCACCAGATTCGACGCGGTGATGACCGGAATGCCGGTGATCTCAGCCAAGTGCGCACAGGCCAGCCCGGCATAATCGGGATGCGTGGTGATGCCGGTACCGATCGCCGTCGCGCCGAGGTTGATCTCGCGGATGAGCTGCGAGGCTTCGCGCAAACGCTCCTGGTCCTCGCCGAGCATGGTGGCGAAGGCACTGAACTCCTGGCCGAGCGTCATGGGCACGGCATCCTGCAGCTGGGTGCGTCCCATTTTCAGCACATCAACGAACTCAGCCGCCTTCTTCTCGAAGCTCTGACGCAGCACCTCCATCGCATCGACCAGATGGGTGATCATCGACTGCAAGGCGATCTTGACGGCGGTCGGATAGACGTCGTTGGTGCTCTGGCTCATGTTGACGTGCTCGATTGGGTGGATATGTTTGTAGTCGCCGCGCGCCGATCCGAGATGCTCCAGCGCCCGATTCGCGATCACCTCGTTGGCGTTCATATTGGTCGAGGTGCCGGCGCCGCCCTGGATGACATCGACGATGAATTGATCGAGCAACCCGCCGGCGCGGATCTCCTCGCACGCCTGAATAATCGCGTCCGCCTTCTCCGGGTCGAGAAGCCCGAGATCGCGATTCGCCAGTGCGGCGGCCTGTTTAACGCTCGCCAACGCCTCAATCAAAGCCGGATAGACCGAAATCGGCGTGCCGGTGATCGGAAAATTCTCGACCGCACGAACGGTGTGAACGCCATAGTACGCCTCGACCGGTACGGCACGATCGCCCAGCAGATCGTGCTCATAACGCAGCGCGGAATCAACCATGCTCGAACTCCCTCTGGCTAGCTTTGCACGCACAATCAATCGCTCGGTTCACACTCCCCTATGCGCACGGATTGGCGTCGGTTCGCGCGGCATGGTCATCCCTTCCGTTTCCACTATACGCGCAGGCTCTGCTACTACGACACATCTGAACCGGGTCGATCCCTATCCGGACGCAAATGAAAACGGCTTCCGCCATGGTAGGACGAACGATTGGGTCGTGGTCGGCGGCCCGGCGCATTTGTGTTGGTCCCCACCAGACAACGGCGGGCCGACCGTCTCTAGTATACCGAGGGGTTGGCGACGTATGCCCGAGCGTCACACACGGTCGCGACACACGGACGATATTGACGAGACCGGTAAGGAATGGTATGAACAGCAGCTATCAATACCGTGTCGTTGTCGATGCTTCAGGCTGCCGGCGCTTGCCGGGTGAGGAGTTTCCATGAAAGATCGCCTTCGCACACGCTTCTGGGTGGAAGCAGGCTTCGCGACGCTCAGCCTCATCTTCGCGGTGCTCACACTCTTCTGGACCGAATGGATCGAGTTTGTCTTCCGGGTCGACCCAGATGGTGGTAGCGGCGCACTTGAGTGGGCTTTCACGTTCGGGCTGCTTCTTGTCGCGATCATTATTGGGGTCGTGGCACGCTTCGAGTGGCGCCGTACCGCCAACGCGACGGCTTAGTTCGTCCTGACTGGCGACCACCCAACGTGGTCGCCAGTCACATTTTCGCGTGGTCCGCTCGTGATCGCGCACGACAACCGCGTCAGATCGGTGTCGAATGAAAGAGAGATCACGTGCGCGACACGCACACGCACACGCACACGCACACGCACACGCAGACGACACGCTTGCTGCTCGTCCGCCATGGAGAATCGACCGCCAACGCACAAGGGGTCTTTTCCGGCTGGTCAACCGATGTCGTGCTTACCGAACTCGGTCGACGGCAAGCATCGGTGACCGGTGCCGGGTTGCGCCGCTACGCGCGGATTGACGCGCTCTATGCCAGTCCGCTGCCGCGCACGCGACAGACCGCCGAATTAATCGGTGCAGAGATCGATCTGGAACCGGTACTGATCGACGGCCTGCGCGAGATCGACGTCGGCGAGGCGACCGGTCAGCCGATCACCGAACTGGCGACACTGCATCCACACCTGTTGCGCGACGTCGATGATGAAAGCATGATGATTCCCTGGCCGGGTGGCGAAAGCCATTTCCAGCTCCGCACTCGCGCCATGGCGGCCATCGAGGACATTGTCGAACGTCACCCCGGCCAAACAGTCGTCGTCGTTTCGCACGGCGGTCCGCTCGGCTGGATCGTTTCAACCCTGGCCAGCGTCCCGCCGCGACCCTACCGTGAGTTTCGCCATCAGAACTGCGCCGTCAGCGAACTGCTCGTCCCCTCCAACCCGTTCCGCCTTCCGGCGGAGCTGATCCGGTTTAACGACTGCGCACATCTGTAGGCGGGGACGGCCACCGTCCCCCCTGGCCGGTCCCCGTCACTGCTCGGTCGTGTCGATGACCAGATGGCTCGCGCCGCCGGAGATGCTGATGTCGATGCGATCACTGGCCGACTCGTAGTCGGGGCCTTCCCAGTGCATCTCGCCGCCGATGGCTCCGAAGTACTGCGCGTCGAGATTGACCTGGTTGGCGCCCTTGTGGACATGCACACGCGTCGGCACGCCGGCCGGACGATGGATCGTGACCTGGCTGGCGCCAGTGCCGATCGTGATCGGCATCGTGCCGACCGGGTGCGGCAGGGTGATCGTCGCCTGGCTGGCGCCGCCCTTCACACGCAACGATTCGAGTTGCATCCCGGTGAGGTCAACGCTGAAGTGCGAGGCGCCCGCGCGAATTTCGATCTGCCAGGGGATCGTCGTGTTCAGGCTAACGTTGCCGACGGTGCGCATCAGCCAGCCGAGTTGCCAGGGAAGCGACACGTTTACCTTCAGATCGCCGAATGAGCGACTGCTCCACTCGAAATGCGGCCGGTGCTGGTGCTTGACGGTGACGACGCCATCCTGCACTTGAATGTTCGGCGGGTTCCCATCGAAGAGGGCACGATAGAGATCGGTGAGCGCCGCATCGCCGTGGATCGTGACATCTGAGGCGCCGGTCGCAAAGACGAGCTTGCCGCGCGTCAGATCGCCCAACGGCGCGCGAAGTTCGCTGTCACTTCCACTCTCGTCGTTGCCACGCAGCTTGGCGGTCTCTTCGAGCGTCATGTGGTTCATGGCCGTCGCGAAGTCGATGATGAAGGCTAGTTCCTCGTTGCTATAGCGCGAAACAATCGCGGCCATGGCATCACCGATTGACGAGAAGAGCGGGGCGATGCGCTGCTCGGCGACGTTCTCAACCGGCTGCACGATGACGCGCCGCCGGTCGCCCGGATCCTGCGCGCGGCGCACATAGCCCGCCTTCTCCAGCCGGTCGATGACGCCGGTGATCGCGCCGGTCGTCAGGCCGGTCAGTTCAGCCAGTTGACCGGCGGTGAGCGCGCCGGTTTCGCCGATGATACCGAGACATTCGAGGTCGGTCGGATTAATGCCGAGTCGCTCGGCGACGGCCTGACTGAACATGACCGATTGCGAACTGACCCGGCGCATCTCACGGTCGAGCTCTATTAACAGCCGATCGCGATCCGCAAGGATGCTTGACATGACGCCTCCAAATATTTTATCTTAGTTACTGAGATACTTATGAA
>CALAGB010000444.1 GCA_937891245.1 uncultured Thermomicrobiales bacterium
AATTGCCGTCGCCGAGACCGACCGGTACGGTGATCGCCGGCCAGCCGAGGGCGTTGAACGGTCCGGTGAACCAGGTGTTGCGGGTCATCGTGGCGAGCAGCGGCGCGCCGTAGGGCATCGTCGGGGTGCTCAGCAGATCGACCTGCTCAAAGACGCGGTTCAGCTTGCGGCGCAGTTCACCGCGCGCCTGCTGACCACGAACGCCGACGTTCGGTCCATAGGCGTAGGAGGAGATGAGGCGCTGGCGCGGGAACTCGCCGAAGTCGTGATAGCGCGCGCTGAGCATCGGCTCATGATAGGCGGTCGCCTCTCCCGCCAGGACACACGAGTTGAGCGGACGCAGATCGTTGATCTCCGGCAGGTCAAGCTCGATCAGTTCGGCACCGGCGTTCGCCAGCGCGTTGAGCCCTGCCTTCCAGGCGGCCAGTACTTCATCGGTCGCCATTGGCTGATCGGAGCCGTCGCCACGCAGCACGCCGATACGCAGGCCGTGTACGCCACGACCGAGCGCCGCCACGTAGTCCGGCACCGGCACCTGACGCGTGCGCGGATCGCGGGCATCGTAGCCGGCCAGCACCGCCCGCATCATGGCGGCATCTGCAACGGTACGTGTCATGGGGCCGGCGTGATCGAGCGACCAGGAGAGCGTCACGGCGCCGTGGAGACTGTTGCGGCCGTAGGTCGGCTTGAATCCGATAAGGCCGCACAGAGCGCTGGGCATACGGATCGAGCCGCCGGTGTCGGAGCCGAGCGCGCCGAAGACCATGCCGTCGGCGACCGCCGCGCCGGAGCCGCTGCTCGAACCACCGGTGTCGTGCTCCGGATTCCAGGGATTGCGTGTCGGACCGTAATGCGCGTTGATCGAGGAACCGGCGTAGGCGAACTCCGACATCTTCGTTTTGCCCACGATCACCGCACCGGCCGCCTTCAGCCGCTCGACCACCGCCGAGTCGAAATCGGTTCGATTCTCGGCCAGGATCTTCGATCCGGCTGTCGTCACCGTGCCGGCCATCGCGAACAGATCCTTGACCGCGAGCGGGATACCGTGCAGCGGCCCACGATAGGTGCCCGCCGCGATTTCCGCCTCGGCCTGACGTGCCATGGCGCGCGCCTCATCCGCCAGCACCACCTGGAACGCGTTGAGCAACGGGTCCCGCTCGGCGATGCGTGCCAGCGCAGCCTCGGTCAGCTCGACCGGCGAAACCTCGCCAGTCCGCACGCGCTCAGCCGTCTCGGCCAGCGACGGATGCCCGGCTGCCCGCTCAACCGTGGCTGGCTGCCGCGCCGGCTGCCCGTTCGCGGAAGAACGATTGGGATCGTCTTCACCCCAGGCACCGAGATAATCGGGCACGAGATCGCTGGCGTAGCGCGTGAGCGTCGCCTCGGCGGCGAGCACCGTGCTCAGAAACCCTTTGTCAATAAGCCCCTGAATATCTTCCTCATCGATCGGTATGCCGGCTCCCGTCAGGTTGGCGCGCAACCGGTCGATGACACCGCCCAGGTCGGCCTGCTCGCTCATCTCGTCCCTCCCCCATCGGCTTCCGTGTTTCGCACAGACGATTAGCTTCAAGCGTCATGCGCCGTTTGTAGCATCGATCGGAGGGTCCGGCAACACGGTACAGCGACTGCCGAGGGCGGCGATGTCCAGCGAAGCGTCGAACTGGATGAAGGCATGAAGTAGATTCGGTAACGGCACGACTCAGCAATGACCCGAAGCGCCGGTTGGGACTGTGAACGCGTTCCCGCCCGGCGCGTTCGCTACGTGCTCACCCCAACTTCCCCTACACGCACAGATCGAACAACGCAGTGATCGTCCTGTGCAATCGTGCCGATAATCGACGGTTCGGATCGCGCCCGGTATGCTAGCGGAAATACGTGGACAGATGTCCGCTCAGGGGAGGCACTCGGTATGTCAATGTCATCAGTACGACCGGAGGTCATTCGGGCCCTCCAGACGCTCAACACTCCCACCGTTTCCAACGCGATCGAGACGTTCGACGTGCGGCCACGCAGCACCGGCTACATGACATCGGAGATCCGCTGCGCGCTGCCGGACCTCGGCCCCATGGTCGGCTACGCGGCGACTGCCAAGATCCGCACGACGCTCAAACCCGAAGCGGGTGCCGCCATCGACCGGCGCGTCATGTGGGAGCATATCCTGTCGCTGCCCGAACCGCGCGTCGTCGTCATTCAGGATCTGGATGACTATCCGCTCGGATCCTTCTGGGGCGAAGTCAATGCCAACATCCACCGCGCGCTCGGCTGCGTCGGTACTGTGACCAACGGTGGCGTGCGCGATCTCGATGAGGTCGAAGCGCTCGGCTTCCATCTCTTCGCTGGACATATCCACGTTTCGCACGCGTATGTGCACGTTGTCGAAGTCGGTACGCCGGTCGAATTCGGTGGTCTGACCGTCAACCCCGGCGATCTGCTCCACGGCGACAAGCACGGCATCGTCAATATTCCGCTCGACATCGCCGACCGCGTCTTCCAGGCGGCCAAGGAGGTCGACGATCGCGAACGCAAGATCATCGACCTCTGCAAATCGCCCGACTTTAGTGTCGAGAAGCTCTACGCGCTGTATCACTAGGTAGTGGCGTATGGGCATACGATTAGGAGCGTGACATGGCCTTGCGAACCGGACTCTGTGATCTTCTCGGCATCGATGTGCCGATCATTCAGGCACCGATCGGCGGTGCCAGCGTACCCGAACTGGCAGCCGCCGTCTCCAATGCGGGCGGGCTCGGCATGCTCTCCGTCACCTGGCGCGAACCGGCCGCCCTGCGCACACTACTGCAAGAGACACAGGAGCGAACGCCGCGCACCTTCGGGGGCAATCAGGTGCTCACCTTCGATCCCGCCGAACGACTCGAAATCTGCCTCGATGAAGGGGTCAAGGTCGTCTCGTTCTTCTGGGGCGATCCGGCACCCTATGTCGACCAAGTTCATCGGGCCGGTGCGCTGGTGATGCAGACGGTGGGCAGCGCGGCCGAGGCACGACAGGCGGCCGACGCCGGTGTCGATGTCATCGTGGCGCAGGGTTGGGAAGCCGGGGGACACGTCCTGGGCCAGGTCAGCACGATGGCGCTCGTCCCAGCCGTCGTCGACGCAGCCGGGTCAGTGCCGGTCGTGGCGGCGGGAGGGATTGCCGATGGCCGGGGGATCGCTGCCGCGCTCATGCTCGGTGCCGCAGGCGTCTGGCTCGGGACCCGCTTCCTGGCGAGCGAGGAAGCCAACGCCCATCCGATCGTCAAAGAGCGCGTGGTACAGCGCGCCGAGACCGACACCGCCTTCGGCGAGATCTTCAACGTCGGCTGGGAGAACGCGCCGCACCGCATCTTGCGCAACAGCACGGTCGAACGCTGGGAAGCGGCCGGCAGTCCGGCCACGAATCGCCCCGGCGCCGGAGAAACGGTCGCGACCAACGCCGACGGCTCGCCGGTCGTACGCTACAGTGACTCGATGCCACGCGCCGGCATGACGGGCGACCTAGAAGCGCTCGCCTACTACGCCGGCCAGAGCACCGGCCTCATCCACAGCATCGAGCCGGCCGGAAAGATCGTGGAACGTCTGGCAGCCGAGGCGGAAGCGGCGTTGCGTGGAGGAGCGAAGGTGGCGGGGTAACCGATCAGACATTCACTCGCTCGCGTCGACGAACCACGCGGCGCTCGCCCATTGCCCGACCATAAATGGATCGGGCTCAGTCCGATTGCCCCGTAAACGGGGCGCAGGCACGGTCTGGGGCGTCCGTTCGCGCTTCCCTAACGGGTGTTCGGGGGCGCATTCGTTGCCTGAGCCTCCTTCAGGAGGAGGTCGGACTGAGCCCGGCCCGTTTACGGCCGGGCGTACATGGGACGAGGCCATGCCGATCGGCGTGGAGGATCCGTTGACCCAAAACGGCCGACCGAATAGACGGTTATGGGTATAACCTTCAAAATCCCCGGGCGATGGTCGAGCGAGCGCACGTTTGGGATTACCATAACCCGTGCCCAGGGCTTCGTTCCACGATCCATACCATCCCCATGATAAGATTGACGGTCGTTATGGATGAGACCGAGTCTGAGACAGCTGTGAGCATTAAAGAATCACCTACCACGGAACCAACAACTCTCCCCCTCCGTCGCCTATCCCGCCGTGAGCGGCCAGTGACGTTGCACGATCTGACGTTTGAGGAGCTGGAAGAGCGGCTGACCGGCGCGGGGTTGCCGCGCTTTCGGGCCGATCAGATCTTTCGTTGGACGTATGCGCAACTGGCCGAGCAGTATGACGAGATGACGGTGTTGCCGAAGGAGCTGCGCGCTCGGCTGCCGGAATTGCTGCCGCTCACGAAGCTGGAGCCGGTGCGGGCGGTCGAGACGGACGACGGGCAAACACGGAAACTGCTCTTTCGCACCTTCGATGGCGAACATCTCGAGACGGTTCTGATGCTCTACGCCGATCGAACGACGGTCTGCGTCTCCTGCCAGGTCGGCTGTGCCGTCGGCTGCGCCTTTTGCGCCACCGGCATGATGGGCCTGACCCGCAACCTGACGACCGGCGAGATGGTGAGTCAGGTGATCGAGGCGGCGCGCGAGGCACGCGCGCTCGGGCGCACGCTGACGAATATTGTCATGATGGGGATGGGCGAGCCGTTCCAAAATTATGACGCCGTGCTGAAGATGGTGCGCATCCTGCATGATCCGCGCGGCCTCAATTTTGGCGCACGCCGCACGACGCTTTCGACCTCAGGACTCGTGCCGTTCATCGATCGTCTGGCCGGTGAGCCGTTCCAGGTGAAGCTGGCCGTCTCGCTGCACGCGCCGAACGACGCGCTGCGTGATACGCTCGTGCCGCTCAACCGGCGCTACCCGGTCGGCGATCTCATCGACGCCTGTCGCCGCTACGTCCGCACCACCGGCCGTCGCATCACCTTCGAATACGCGCTGATCAAGGGGGTCAACGACAGCGACGAGATCGCGACCGAACTGGCGGCACTGCTCAAAGGCTTCCTCTGCCACGTCAACGTCATCCCGCTCAACCCCACCCCGGCCGCACCGTTCGAACGCCCTTCGCCCGAACGGATCGAACGCTTCGCCGAGGTGATCCGCCTGCACGGCATCCCGGCGACGGTGCGTTATTCGCGCGGCGTCGATATCGCGGCCGCCTGTGGCCAGCTGCGCACCGAACATGAGCAAACGCTCAGCGAGCAGCGAACCTAGCCATTCGTCCTACAACCCCGGCCCCAGCAGCTCAGCCGCTTCGTCGCAGCGCAGGAAGCGGACGTCGTGCTGGCGCATGTGTGCGATCAGTTGCTCCAGAATCGCCAGGCGATAGGGACGCCCGCTGATCTGCGGATGAAGCGCTAGGACGTAGCTGGTCCCCTGCTCGCGTTCTGCATAGAGGCCGTCAAACTCGCCCATCCAGGTCTGCAGCACGGCATCGGGCGCAGCAATCTGGCGGCCGGGTAGCCGGGTGCTGTAGAGCCAGTAAGGCGCGTCATCAAGCAGCCACTGCACCGGCAGTTCGACCAGATCGGTCTTGACGCCATTGACGACGTGCTTGTACGGACGGTCACGATCCATGAAGTTGGACGAATAGCGCATGCCCTGCTCGTTCAGGAGGTCAAGCGTCCAGGGGCTGAACTCCCAGGCGGGTGAACGATAGCCAACCGGCTGCCGCCGGAGCACGCGTTCGAACTGCTCCGTGGCGAGTTCGAAGTCCTCACGCTCTTCCGCCTGCGTCATCGTGTCGGGCCAACGGTGCGTGTGCCCGTGGTGCGCCACTTCGTGCCCGCGATCGGCGATCTCACGCACAAGATCAGGATACCGCTCGATCACTTGACCCGGCACGAAGAAGGTGATCGCGATCTGCTGGCGATCCAGAAAATCGAGAATGCGAGGTACGGCGACCTCCGGGCCATAGCGTCCCTGCGATAGCGTCACCGGTCGCGCCGCGTTCGATGGATCGCGCGACGTCCAGAGCGTTTCGCCATCGAGATCGAAGCCGATCATCACCGGGAATGGTTGAGGGTCACTCATCGCGTTGCTCTCCTTCATAAAGGCCGGTACCTCTGCTTAGCCTACCGCGTTCTCCGGCAAAATATGGCGGTTATCAAGATACCTGGAAGCCCGACCATGCTACAGTACAATCCGCGCACGGGATCAGCGGGGAAACCGGGCAGCTACACAGGGGGAGCGGAAATGGCGGGAACGAAGGCGCGCCGGGCGGAGTTGGCCGGTGTCGCGGCGGTGCCGATGGCGGTCTTGTTACTCGTCGTTCTCTGCGTCTACGCCAGCACCTATCTGCTGATCTCGCTCCTGCCGGTCCACATCCGTAATATGGGACACAGCGAGGCGAGCGTCGGCACGATCATGAGCCTCTTCAGCATCGCCGCGCTGCTGACGCGTCCCTTTGCCGGTGTTTTGGCCGATCGCGCCGGTCGCGCCTACTCCATCTTCATCGGCGGGCTCTTCATCGGTGTCAGCTGCATTGGTTACGCCATGAGCGGGCCGAATACGATCTGGCTGGCGCGCTTCATCAACGGCATCGGTTGGGGCGCCGTAACCGCGGCGACCGCGACCGTGGCCGCCGACCTGGCACCGCCGAACCGACGTGGCACGGTCCTCGGCGTCTATGGCACGGTCACCGGCCTGGCGCTGGCGGTCGGCCCGAGCGTCGGCATCTGGCTTTCACATCATGTCAGCCTGAACGTCTCGTTCATCGTCGCCTCGGTCTGCGGCTTCGGCGCAGCCGTTGCCATTCTGTTCCTACATGCGCCCGCTCCGCCTCGTCTCGCGACGCGCCAGCGGATCGGCATGGCGCAACTCTTCACGAAATCGGCGGTCGGTCCAGCGCTCATCATGCTCTGCTTCTCGCTCATTTACGGCACCGTGCTTACCTTCATCCCACTCATGACGATCGATCGTGGTCTGGGCGATTCGGGTCCGTTCTTCGCCATCTTCGCGGTCGGTCTCATCTTTCTGCGCATATCCGGCGGTGGGCTCTCAGATCGGCTCGGTCGCTTCGCGGTGATTGGGCCGGGTTTCGTCTCTTGCGCCATCGCCATGTTCGTGCTCGCCTACACGCACAGCCAGCTGACGCTTTTCAGCGGCGCCATTCTCTTTGCCATCGCCTTCGCCTTCGTGCAACCGGCAAGCCAGGCGTGGGCAATCGATCATTCGCCGGATCATGCGCGGGCGACGACGCTTTCGACAGTCGTCGCCGCCCAGGATTTCGGCATCAGCTTCGGGGCGATCGGCGCAGGCTTCATCGCCGATGGACTCGGCTACACCAGTCTGTTCATCGTGGCGATGGGCGTGGCGGTCTGTGGGCTGGCAGTCGCGGCGACGGTTCACTTCAAGACGGCCAGGGCGAGCGTCTGAGCATGGTCGATGGTCGGAGCCAACTCCAATTGATCCGCGCCCGGCAGATCCGCGCGCTCTACCGGCGAGAGTTGACGGCGCTCAATCGCGACTCCGGCATCGACGAGGCAACGCGCATCACGCGCGCCGAATCGCTCTGGCGCCAGGCGACCGCCCAACTGGAACGCGTGCGCGCCGGCCTGGATCTCGACACGTTGCCGGAAGACGACCGTACGCTCTTCGAGCCGTTGCCTCGCCCCGCTTACCTCGACCCGCCGGAGTGATGGACCGTGGTTTGCTGATCGAAAGAGAGAGCGTGCACCGCTGTTCGACCGTGAGCGACGGCGCCGCGGCCACGAGCGAAGGATGATGCACATGCGTGCGATGGTTCTTGAGCAGCCGGGTAAGCCGCTCCAATTGCGCGATATGCCGAAACCAAGCCCGACGCCAGAGCAAATTCTGATTCGCGTGCTCGCCTGCGGCGTTTGCCGCACCGATCTACACATCATCGACGGCGACCTGGCCGAGCCGAAGTTGCCGCTCATCCTCGGACACGAGATCGTCGGCGTTATCGAGCAGGTCGGCAATCAGGTCCATGGGCTGGAGATCGGCTACCGCGTTGGCGTCCCCTGGCTCGGCTGGACCGACGGCACCTGTCGCTTCTGCCGCTCACGGCGCGAGAATCTCTGCGAACACGCACGCTTCACCGGTTATCAAATCGATGGCGGCTACGCCGAATACACGGTGGCCGATCCGCGCTACTGCTTCCCGATTCCGGATGGTTATCCCGACGCACAGGCCGCGCCGCTCCTCTGCGCCGGTCTGATCGGCTATCGCGCGCTCCGCTTCTGCGGCGAGGGCGACCGGCTCGGGCTCTACGGCTTCGGCGCCTCAGCGCACATCATCGCTCAAGTCGCGCGCCATCGTGGCTGGAAGGTCTACGCCTTTACGCGACGCGGCGATGACGCCTCGCAGAGATTCGCCAAAGAGCTTGGCGCCGTCTGGGCCGGGGCGTCCGACGAGCAGCCACCGGAACGCCTCGATGCCGCGATCCTCTTCGCGCCGGTCGGTTCGCTCGTGCCGGAGGCGCTGCGGGCAGTCGACAAGGGCGGCCGCGTCGTCTCCGCCGGCATCCACATAAGCGACATCCCGTCGTTTCCCTACGATCTTCTCTGGGGCGAACGGCTGGTTCGCTCGGTGGCGAATCTCACGCGCCGCGACGGCCGCGAATTCCTGCAGGCGGCCCCCGATATTCCGGTGCACACCGAGATCACGGAGTTCCCGCTCGAACAGGCGAACGAGGCGATTCAGGCGCTGCGCGAAGGCCGCATTCAAGGCGCGGCAGTCTTGCGTGTGGCGCAGGAACGAGCCTGAGCCGGGATCAGCATCGTCCGACCTCTCGTAGCGCATCCGAGGCACGAGCCGGAGATTCCTCACCTACGACCCGGCCGTCGAGCATACTCACGATCCGATCGGCTCGGCCGGCGACGTTCAAGTCGTGCGTCACCAGCACGATCGTCAGGCTACGCTCGGCGCGAATTTCGCCGAGGAGATCGAGAATCCGCTCGCTTGAGCGCGAGTCGAGATTGCCGGTCGGTTCATCCGCCAGCAGGATCGGCGGGTCGTTGGCCAGCGCACGAGCCAGCGCCACACGCTGGCGCTCGCCCCCCGAAAGCTCGGTTGGACGCTGGTGTCCCTTGCCCTGCAACCCCACCTTCGCCAGCAAATCGTCCGCGCGCCGCCGTCGCTCAGCAGCCGTTCGCCGAAGCTCATACATGGGGATCTGGACATTCTCGCTGGCAGTAAGCGCCGCGAGCAGATTGTGAAACTGAAAGACCAATCCAATGTCGCGCGCTCGATAGGCGCTCAAATTACGACAGGACGCGAGCTCCACGCCGTTCACGACAATCGTTCCCTGGTCGGGGCGATCCAGTGCGGCAATGAGATGCAAAAGGGTTGATTTACCACAGCCGGACGGGCCGATGATGGCCACGAATTCGCCTCGCATGACGGTCAGATCAACGCCGTTTAGCGCGACGATCCGAGCCTTCTCGAACGATTTAGTCACCCCATGCACGTCGATGGCGATGCTGGCATCATTCATGGCGCAGCGCCTCCATCGGAGTCAGGCGAACCGCGCGGAGAGCCGGATAGGCAGCGCCGAAAAGGGCGACGCCAATCGCAACAAGCAAGGCACGCGTAAAGATCTCGAGTGAGTATTGCGGTTCGAGAAAGCTCTTCACCGCGGGGATAACGAGCACGGCGCGAATAGCCAGCATGCCGAGCAGTATCCCGAATCCGGCCGCGAACATGCACAGAATGAGCGACTCACCTATGATCATGCGGATAATGCGTGATCCACTCCAGCCGACCGCCCGCAAGATCCCGATTTCGCGAGTCCGCTCGAAGACCGACATGACCATTGTATTCATCACACCGACCGCCCCGATGCCGATGGCGAGGATTGAAATCGCGAGATTGGCGGCGTCGATAACGTTCATGCCTTGATCGACCTCGCCGTAATCGGCCAGATTAGAGATGGCGGTCAGTTGCGGGAACTGTGACTCGATCTGCTTCGCTACTGCGTCCGGCTTGGTGCCCGGTTTGACGTGCACGTAGATCACGGTAAAACTACCGGGTCTACGCGCCAGTTCCTGCACGACCGGCTGCTGGGCACAGAACTGCGCGATCTGCGCTCCG
>CALAGB010000445.1 GCA_937891245.1 uncultured Thermomicrobiales bacterium
CTCGCACTCGACTCGACAGTTGAGTGAGGAGTGAAACTTCAGCCGACTGCGCGCCGGTGAGCGCGTGCCCGGTCCGGTCCTCGCACTCGACTCGACAGTTGAGTGAGGATTGAAACATCTTCGCGAGTTTCCACGTGCCGGGTCTGTCCGACTCGCACTCGACTCGACAGTTGAGTGAGGATTGAAACATCCCGACGACCGATCCGAGCCTCATGCAGTCGCACTCGCACTCGACTCGACAGTTGAGTGAGGATTGAAACCATCAGCCTGAATTGCTCGCGAGACTGCCAGAACCTCGCACTCGACTCGACAGTTGAGTGAGGATTGAAACTGCCACGGAGCGCATCGAAACCGAGCGCGGCGAACTCGCACTCGACTCGACAGTTGAGTGAGGATTGAAACGTCAGATGCTCGCGCCTCATGGTCGCGGACGCATGCTCGCACTCGACTCGACAGTTGAGTGAGGATTGAAACAACAACGTCTTCTCCATACGCAACCTCGGGGCCACGATCGGCTCGCACTCGACTCGACAGTTGAGTGAGGATTGAAACCGGCACGTCGGGCTGTTCGCAGCGGTCGATCTCAACCAGGCGCTCGGTGAGGGATAAATCCTCGCCGTCTAACACAAAAAACCCCTGGCTGGTAGCACTACTACGCCGGGGGTTGAGCGTTCTATTGGTGAGAGATGTAGTGGGGCGGCCGGTTGGACCGCCCCACCACTCTCCTCCTCACGTGCCGGGGTGGTGTATGCACCTCGCAACGTCTTAATCTACGCCGACGAGTAGCCAGGCGGTTTCATGTTGCGAGAAACTCAGAGCTGAGACGCGCGATTCGGTTGAAGCATTCGGGCTCACGCGGATCGAACCAGTGGACGTCCGCCATCCGTTTGAGCCAGGTCGATTGGTGCCGTACATAGCGGTGCGTATCGAACTTGATGCGCACGATCGCCTCCGCGAGTGGCGTGCGCCCGTCAAGGTAGGCCACGATTTGCGCATAGCCGATCGCGCTCATGGCGGGAGCCTCCGGCGGCACGCCGCGTTGCATTAACGCGCGCACCTCTTCGACCAGACCATCCTCGATCTGTCGGTCAACCCGCTCATCGATCTGCCGGTAGAGCTCTTCACGCGGCAGCATCAGACCGATCCGGAGTGTGCGCCATGGCGGCGGCTCCTTGCCCTCAATCTCGCTCATGCGGCGGCCAGTCCGGCGGTGGATCTCAAGCGCCCGGATGACCCGCCGTACGTTACCGGCCGGAATCCGTTCGGCCGCCGACGAATCGACCAGCGCCAGCTGCCGGTGAAGCGACTCCGGACCGTCAATGGCCGCCCGCGCCTCCATCTCCGCCCGAAAAGCGGGGTCGGGCGGGACCTCCGGGATGCGCCAGCCTTCGAGCAGCGCGTTCAAATAGAGCGGCGTCCCACCAGCCAGAATCGGCAGGCGACCGCGCTGCGCGACATCGGAAATCGCCGCCATGGCGTCGCGCTGGTAGTGGGCGAGCGTATAGTCGTCCTCGGGATCGAGGATATTGATCAGGTGATGCGGCACGCCGGCCATTTCAGCCTCGCTCGGCGTCGCCGTGCCGATGTCCAGCCCGCGATAGAGATAGCGCGAATCGGCCGAAATCACCTCACCATCGAAACGGCGCGCCAGCCGTATGGCGGTGCCTGTCTTGCCGGTGGCCGTCGCCCCGACCACGGCGATGAGCGCGATCTTGTCTGTCACGGAGGTCGTTGCTAAAGTTGTCCCGTTCATGAACCCGTTCTGGCTCCAGGTGGTGGCGACTGGCGGGCGAAGGAGGCGTTATTGCTCCGGTTGATGATCCAGTCGCTCAAAGTGGCCGCGATTGTTGTCCTCACGCTCGCCATTCTCTTCACCGCGCAACGCGCGCTCTTCCACTATCTCGATACGGCCGGTGCCTCCGACGGTCAGCCGGTTACCTTCGTCGTCAACGATAGCGAATCGGTCAGTAGCGTTGCCGATCGCCTGGAGCAAGAAGGGCTGATCCGCTCGGGCACCTACTTCAAGCTGAAGATGCGCCTCAGTAACGCCGATTCCAAGCTAAAAGCCGGCCGGTTCACCTTGCACGAGGGGATGTCGGTCGATCAGGTGATCGAGGCACTGACAACCTCCGAGGCAGTGCAGACCGTGACGATCCGTTTTCAGGAAGGCTGGCGGACCGAGCAATATGCCGAAGCGCTGGTCCAGGCCGGGCTCATTCAGACGACCGATCAGTTCATGACCGCCGTCCAGGACGGCACCTGGAACTTCGACTTCCTCGCCAGTCGCCCGAGTGAAACGTCGCTCGAAGGCTTCCTCTTTCCCGATACCTATCAGTTCCGGGCCGACGCCGCCCCGGAAGACATCA
Organism: uncultured Thermomicrobiales bacterium; assembly: GCA_937891245.1. Taxonomy (GTDB): domain Bacteria; phylum Chloroflexota; class Chloroflexia; order Thermomicrobiales; family Thermomicrobiaceae; genus CALAGB01. The sequence continues at coordinate 2,367 of CALAGB010000445.1, forward strand.
TCAACACGATGTTACAGGACTTCCAGACACGCGTGCCGGCGGCTGAACAGGCGAAAGCCCAGGCGATGGGGCTGAATCTCTATCAGGTGATGACGATCGCATCGATCGTCGAACGCGAAGCCGCCGTGCCGGAAGAACGCCCGATCATCGCCTCGGTCTATTACAACCGGATCAAGCAGACGATGCCGCTACAGGCTGACCCGACCGTGCAGTACGCGATCGGCAAGAGCGGCGATTGGTGGCCGGAAATCACCCCGAACGATCTGAACGTGCAGAACCCCTTTAACACCTACCAGAGTCCCGGTTTACCACCCGGGCCGATCTGCAATCCAAGCCTGGCATCGATCGAAGCGGCGCTCAATCCGGCGACCACCGGCTATCTCTACTTCGTTGCCAAGGGTGACGGCAGTGGACAGCATCTCTTCGCCAAGACGTACGAAGAGCAGCAGCAGAATATCCAGAAAGTGAACGGGAACACCCCGTGAGTCGGACGACGCGTTTGGCCGGACTGATCGGCTTCCCGGTCGAGCACAGCCTCTCCCCCGTCTTTCAGCAGGCGGCCTTTGATGCGCTCTGCCTCGATGTTCGCTACGAGCTCTGGTCGACGTCCGAGGACGAACTGCCGGAACGCGTCGCATCGCTGCGCGACGACCGCTTTATCGGCGCCAACGTCACCGTGCCGCATAAGGAGCGCGCCTTCACGTTGATGGAGAGCGTCAGCGACGTCGCCCGGCGAGCCGGGGCCGTTAATACGATCGTCAAACGCGACGGAGCGTTGCACGGTGAGAATACCGACGTCCCCGGCTTTCTGGCACCGCTCCAGCAACGTGGCTTTGATCTCAGTCGGATGAACGTTGTCGTGCTCGGCGCGGGCGGCGCGGCACGTGGCGTCGTGGTTGCCTTGCAAACGGCCGGCTGTCCGCACATCGTGGTCGCGAACCGGACGATTGAGCGCGCCGAACGGCTCGCAGCCGCGCTCGGCGGGCCGCTACAAACTTCCGGCCTCGGCGACACGTTGATCTCCCACATCGAGACGGCCGGCTTGCTGGTCAATGCCACCGCGCTCGGCTGGCAGGGCGACCGTCTGCCGCTTCCCGAGACGGTGCTTCAGACGTTGCCGCCTACCTCGCTGGTCTACGATCTCACCTACCGCGAAACGCCGCTGCTGCGCGCCGCCACTCAACTCGGCTACCCGACGCTCGACGGCCTCGAAATGCTCGTCGCCCAGGGGGCCGAATCCTTCCGCCTCTGGACCGGCCAGGAACCGCCCTACGACATCATGCTCGACGCGGCACGTACGGCCGCTAAGGCCCGCTGAACGCCACCCAGGATTCTCGCCCGTATCTCCGTCATTCTGTGCCGGAGCGAGGGGAGCCCGGTTACTGGTGTTCGGCCGCGCCCGCTTCAGCACGACGTCTGGGAAACGGGAAAGAGACCCTTCAGCGCGGTTCAGGGCGAGGGATAGGGAAGACCACGGCCGCGATATGTGACTACTCTCCCACGGACAGTTCGGACGCCCGTTGATAGGCTGAACGCTGAAACATGCACGCGCGTTGCTGTCGAACGATGTCTATGCTGGAGCTGAGTGAATGCCGTTCGTTCTCGCTGTCCTTGTCGCCGGGTTCATCGGTGCTTTCGCCGGATCGCTGATTCATGCGGCCGCCGTGCGACTGCCGGCGGATCTCACCGCGATCGGCGTGCCAATTTGCCCCGAATGCGGTGCGTTCGAGCCGGCCGCGGCGCTCATCCCCGGCTGGTCGGGGACGTGCGTCAGCTGCGGAGCGCGCCAGCATCGACTGCGCTGGGCAACCGAAGGGGCCGCCGCGATTCTCGCCATGGCATCGATCGCCGTCCATGGACTGACGCTGATCGGGCTGGCGATCGCACTTTTCAATCTGCTGCTCCTGCTCATCCTGCGCATCGACTGGCAGCATCATCTGATCTTCACCGCCACGATCGCTCCCGGCATTCTGCTGGCGCTCGCCTTCGCCGTCCTCCGCTCGCCATCCGCGCTCATCTCGGCGACGATCGCAGGTCTTGCCGCCGGACTCCTCTTCGCGCTCTTTTTCGCGCTGGCGGTCTTCATCTACAAGCAGCAGGCGCTCGGCTTCGGCGACATTCTGCTCGCCATCCTGATCGGCACGATGACCGGAGTGCATTCGCTGATACCGGCGCTCCTGCTCGGCATGTTCCTGGCCGCCGCCGGTGGTCTCTTGCTGATCGCCATCGGCGTGCGCACGCGCCGGGACTACATCCCCTACGGCGCCTATCTCTGCGCCGGAACGATGTTCGTCCTCATTGTCCTGCGCTGAAGAACGCGCGTCGAGGCGCAGAGCTTAATTAATGGAAGACTCTGCGTCTCCGCACGAGAAACACGTTCCCTTGCTGTCCCTACTTCGGCGGATTCTTGGCTACCGCGAGGACACGCTGGAACTCGGCCGTGAAAGCATGCGCGAGGTCGGTGTTGTGAATGATGAGCAGGTTCTCGTCGTTGCTTGACTCCGCGCTTTCGCTGAAATTGTAGGAGCCGAAGATCACCGTCTCGTTGTCGATGACGATCACTTTGTGATGCATCGACCACGGGTTCCCATCGGTGTAAACGGCGAGGCCCGCCTTCTTCATGGAGTTGTATTCGGAATATTGCGTATCCGAACCGGTCGTCTCGAAAACGCCGCTGACGTCGACCCCGCTCTGAGCGCGCGCTCGCATCGCGTCGCCGATCCCATCGTCGGTAAACGAAAAGGCGAGGAAGTCGATACTCGATTTCGCGCTGTTGACCGCCTGCACGACCATCTTCTCGCAGCCGCCGCCGGGAGAGAAGCAGTTCTGAATCGATGTGCCGTCGATCGTCACGACCGGATGCGGCACGGTTCGCTTTTTCGATCCAAAGTCGTCATTGACGAACATCTTCTCGAACTCGGCCGTATAGTTCGCGGCCAGTTCGGGCGAGTGAATGATGATCATATTGTTGTTCAGGTGGTAGGTATCGCCATCGGTGTAGTTCCACGATCCGGTTTCGACCCAGGTACCATCGACCACGGTGAACTTGTCGTGCATGATCGCCGATCGCTGATCATCGATGACGGTGATCTTCGCCTGCTTCAGCTTGGCAAAGGCCGCCTGGACCGCTTTGTCCGGATTGGTGGACGTATCCGTATCGGTCACCATGCGCACGCGCACCCCGCGCTGCTTCGCTCGCACCATGGCGTCGGCCACGTTCGACAGATCGAAATCGTAGTCGGCCACATCGAGCGTCTTGGTCGCCTTATCCATCAGGTCGACGAGATGGGTATCGAGCCCACCCTGATGCGCGTTTGGATCGTCGGGATACTTCGGGCTGGTGAAATAGACCTGGTACCAGCTCCCGCCGGCGCCGGGTGTTGGGTTGGTGTTTTGACCCCGGTCATTCTGCTTGAGTTGCGTGGCGACGACCGCGAGCACGACGATGATCACGATGGTCAGCAGCAGGCGCAGGAGCTTCTTGTTTTTCACACCCGCCCCCGGTTGAGCGCCGATTTGACCGTTGCCACCAGTGATCCGGCGCGTTCGGCGGGCGAGGAATCCGGCAACGCGCCAGCGGAGAGCGCCTGCAACGCGTCACGCGCTTGATCTTCGGTCATGAAGCGTTTCAGGAGTTCGGCGCTGACGACCGACGGATCACCGCTCGCCACGGCGGCCGACAACCCCTGCACGAGTTGTCGTGCGGACTGGCTCAGGTGCTCGGCCGCGTCCTCCTGCGTGCTCGCGCGTTCGGCCGCGGCGGGTACCAGCGACGTCACCAGATCGAGGATCGGCTTGAAGGCGTCATCAGTCAGATTACGGCGCAGAGCTTCGTCCTCGGCGAGCCGTTCGATTACCAGCCGAGCGACGGCGTCATTGTCATGATCCTCATCCGCTCCCGGCGCGCTCGCCGCCGCAGGCGCACGCTCGCACGGCACGCGCGGCGCACGATAGACGCGAAGCCAACGCACGAAGCGATTCATCGAACATCTCCTTCTTGGCCATGCGACCATGAGCACGTCGTTATCGCCTCGATCCAGGCACATCATAAAACATTGCCGCGAGACAGCGGTGTTCAGCTACGGAACGGCGGCAATTTCGGTGCTATGCTCACCGCGACGAACACGTTGGCGAACGGCAGGTAAACGGTTACGACACGATGTCAGACAGGGGAGAGAACCATGGGTCGACTGGACGACAAGATCGCGATTATTTCGGGGGCCGCCACCGGTATCGGCGCGGCAACGGCGCGACGCTTCGTGGCGGAGGGCGCGAAGGTCGCGATACTCGATGTCAATGCCGACGACGGCCAGGCGTTGGCAGCTCAACTCGCGGGAACCACCGATGCGGCGCGCTTCTTCCCGTGCGACGTCGCCGATCTGGACGCCGTGGCGGCGGCGGTCGATGCCGCGGCGGGTGCCCTGGGTGGAATCGATATCGTCTTCGCCAATGCCGCGCTCGGCACGATCGTCATCGGCGGTACGGTCGAGTCGATTGAGCCGGAGCGCTGGGATCGGGCTTTTGGCGTCAACACGCGCGGGATCTACGCTCTTACCCGTGCCGCCCTGCCGCATCTGCGCACGCGCGGCGGCGGTTCGATTATCCTGACCTCCTCCAGTTCCGCCTTCATCGGCACGAACGGCCGTCCGACACACGCCTACGCGGCGACCAAAGGTGCGCTCGTGTCGCTGGCACGTGCGATGGCCGTCACCTACGGACCGGAAGGTATTCGCGTCAACGCGCTGGCACCCGGCTTCGTCCGGACGCGGTTGACCGACGATATCGCCTCGACACCGGAATCGCTCGAACGGGCGCTGGCCGGTATCCCGCTGCGACGGTATGCCATGCCGGACGAACTCGCTGCCTGCGCGCTCTTCCTGGCCAGCGACGACGCCAGCTTCGTCACCGGCACGGTGCTCGTCGCCGATGGTGGCCAGACGATCGTTTGAACGCCCGGCGCGGCATTTGCGAGCACTCTGGTGACACTTGCCAGCGTTCAGCCGAGGAGGGATCGCGTGGAGAATCTTCAAACTGACGTCATCGATATCGCTCCGCCATCTCGCGACGGCGTCTCACGCCTCGAACTCGCGATGGGCGCCGGCACGCTCACGCTCAACCCCGGCTCGGCCGGCAAGCTCGCGCACGGCACGATCAGCTACAACGTGCCCGCATGGAAGCCGAAAATCATTCGCGAAGGCACGACCGTCCGCATCGAGCAGGATAAGTCGAACCTCCCGATGGTTAAACGCAAGACGGTCAACGACTGGGATCTCCAGCTCGGCTCGTCGCCAGTTGATCTGGCGCTTTCAGCCGGTGCCGCCAAAGTGCATCTCGAGTTGGGCGGGTTGAAGCTGGCCGGTCTAACGATCAGCCAGGGAGCATCGGACCTTTCGCTTTCCCTCGACGAACCCAATCAGGCAGAGATTGACACGTTCCGCTTCACTGCCGGGGCCGCCCGCAGCGACCTGCACGGGCTCGGCTTTCTGAACGCGCGACGTATGGAGTTCAGCGGCGGCGCCGGTCTCCTTTCGCTCAATTTCGACGGCCGCTTGCGCCAGGATGTCGACGTGAAGATCAGCGCCTCGGCCGGCAGCGTCACGATTGCCGTCCCGAACGGCGTCCCAACCGAGGCGACGGTCAATGGCGTGATGACCAACGTCAAGTGCGACCGTGCCTGGTCCCGCTCGCACGGCCATTATCACCTCGACGGCACCGGCCCGACGCTCACTCTGAACCTCAGAATGAGCGTCGGCTCGTTGGAGTTGAAGCAGGTGTAGTCGGAGGCTCGCGCAGAGCGACCCTCACCATAGCTCCGCTCCCGGTATCGGGAAAGGGACTCTCGGTGAGGGTCGCTCTCGCGTGACTAACCTGCGAACTGATTGTAAAACGACTTCCAGGTTCCACTCGACTGCCAGTAGAGATCACCGTAGAAGACGTAGATCTCGTTTGGCGTATCCAGCTGGATCATCGTGCCGTAGTCGAAGCGCTGGTACGCGCCGCTCGATCCCTGCTCCGGGTTGGTTGCCCAACCGAGCCGATCGCGAACTCCTGGTGTCTCGCGCCAGACTTTGCCGAAGCCGCGCACCGGCTGGAAGAGGCCGTTCGGGGCGGTGATGTTCGGGTCGTTAACCGGCTGATCATCGGTCCAGGTGTCGTTGTAGCGCGCGAAGGTTCCGTCGTTATAAAGCACCAGGACTGTATGAAGCGGATTGTAGACATCCTGCACGTCGATCCAGACCATCATGCCGTTCTGGAACGTCTCGTAGGCGGTCGCGATCTGCTGCTGTGTGCTCTGGTAGGCCGGGCAACCGAGCTGGCTGCGCACGTCGCTGTTCGACGTCCAGAGCTGGCCGAAGCCGCGCGTCGGCGTGCTGGAGCAGCTGGTCTGCCAGTGCTCATAGCGCCAGGCGTAGTAGTGCTGGCCGACATTACCCATCTCGACCTTGTATGGGTCGTGATTGGTCGGGGTGTAGGTCAGGCAGCGTCGCTCGAAGCACTGCACCAGCACGTCGGTCTGCGTCCCACCAACCATCGCCTGCGTCCAATACGGTTCGGTCAGCGGGAAACCGGTGACGAAGACCCAGTTGGCCGGGCTCACCAGCGGCGAAATCTGCTGCGTCAGGTAGGTCCAGAAGACGTCCGGGATGTTGTGCCATCCGTCTGGATAGCTCTCGGCATGAGCGTTATACACGTTGGCCGGCGGAGTCAGATCCTGACCAACCGTGCCGCTCGCGTCGAGCGTCGCGGTCACCAGGTCGCCGGTATGGTTCGGGCTGCCACCCATCAGCCGCCCGAGCGTCTGGTAGGTCGGTGTGATGTAGCTGCCCGGATCGCCCGCGACCGGGATGGCGGCCGGGAGCACGGCGTTGTAGATATCCGGATCCTGGCCAACCTGCACCTCGCCGGTCATCATTTCATAGACCAGCCGGCCGTTGGTCACATACCAGACATCGTCCGGATTGCCCGAGGGATCGTTGATCTCCATACGGCTCTTGTCGAAGTAGGCCACCTGCCGCTGATTATTTGGCAGCGCCGAATAGGTGTACGGCTCGCTCAGCACATGGTTCGCCTGCGGTCCCCAGAGCCACGATCGATCGACCGAGCCGTTCGCCACCGGCGCGTCGGTCTGGTTCCAGAGCGCGACCATCGCGGGATCGAGCGATGGATCGGCCGCTGCCGCCGGTGCCGCCGCCAGCGGCCCCAGCGCCGAGAGCGCCAGCATAGCGACGCCGAATAACCAGAAGAGTCGTCTCATCTCCACCCGTCCTTTCCGGAATACAACCGAGTCAATCAACACTGACCCGATTCTGACCGGCGTACGTTCCCCGAAAGTTCCTCGCGCGCGGGAACCGACGGGGAACCGTACAATGCGACTATGCGAACCGTTCCGGTAGACAGACGTTCAATAGCCGGAACTGGTGGGCAGTCCGTGCGGAGGAGATTTCGTGCGAATCCTGGTCGTCGATGATGACGCGCGCATCCGCGCCGCGCTGACCGGGCCGCTGCACGCGGCCGGTTACGATGTGTGCGACGCGGCGGACGGCGAAGAGGCGCTGCGCCTGCTCGAAACGGCGCGGCCCGATCTACTCATCCTCGATGTCACACTCCCCGGCATCAGCGGTTTCGAGGTGTGCCACGAACTGCGCGAATGGGAAAC
>CALAGB010000446.1 GCA_937891245.1 uncultured Thermomicrobiales bacterium
CCGCGACCGGTTCCTGGGTTTCAGCGACGACGCGTGCCAGCCCGGCGTAGCGCGACGTCCCTTCGAGGTCGCGCCGTCGCACGCCCTGATAGTAGACGATGTGCGGCGTCACCTGGCCGCTCTTGCTGTCGTAGCCGAGAACCGTGAAATAGTCGGTCTTGATCATCCGTGAACAGATATTGCGCACCGTCAGGAAGAGCTCTTCGAGGTCATCCGTGGTGTTCACCGCGCGGGCGATATCCGTCAGCACGGCGGCGCGTGCGAGGCGGCGCTGGCGCTGGAGTTCGAGATCTTCCGCAATCTTTTGCCAGCGGGCATCACCGGGGCGCATGTGAGCGGTCTCAAGGATGCTGGTGAGCGTCGTCCGCATGAACCGGCGCGCTGCCGGAAAGATGATCTTCGCCGTCTCGTCGGAGATGTGTGCGTCGCCGCAGAAGATGCGCAACGCTTCCGGGAAGAGACTGATCGAGACAGAGGCATCACCGATCATCGCGTTCGTCGGCTGGATCGAGTTCCAGAGCCGACCGAGGGCCAGTTGATGCTGTTCATCACCGCGCAGAAAGCCCGCGAAGGCGATGATCGAGCCGTGGCAGAGTTCAGCCAGGATACCCGAATCAATTGGGCCTGTGCTGGGAGCGCAGGGGTTGGGTTCGGAGTCGTGCTCGATGAGGGCATGCCAGGTCGAAGCAATCTCGTCGGAATTCTTGAGGATAAACGCTGCGGCGTGCATTGCATTCGCAGGTTGAAGCTTGGCGTCCATGCCCGTTATAGTCCATCTGTAGAGCGAATAATCGATTGGTCCCCCATTGGCCGCAAGCGACCCTTGCCCTCAGTATGTCGCAGAACAGCGAAAAGCAGCATCCGACCAGAGCACAGTACGTTGCTGTCCAAGGGTACAGGTTAACTAGATATTAAACCTGCGACACCGCGCTGAACACTCTTCACAGCGCGGTTTTCGCAGTATCATCGCGGATTTCATGCTGGGAGCCAAGGACTGGCTCCCAGCGGAGGAGAGATCGCTCGCTGGGTACCGAACGCCGTCAATCGCCGGACGCGGGGGCGGGAGCGACGCTCGCTTTGCGTCGACGACGCTCGATCAGCTCAGGTGAGGGCATCTTGACGTTCCAGACCAACCGCAAGCGGAGCAGCAGCCGGATCAGCAGTGCGGTCAGATCGAACTGCCGCTGATTCATGCCGTGGTAGGCCATCGCTGGGAAGGCGTGATGATTGTGGTGCCATCCCTCGCCGAAGGCGAGCAGCCCGATCAACCAGTTGTTGCGGCTCTGATCTTTGATATCGAACGGCCGGTCGCCAAACGTATGACAGACCGAATTGACCGCCCAGGTGACGTGATTGACGACGACGATGCGCACGAAGCCGCCCCAGAGGAGCCCTTCCCAACCGGCGATCAGATAAGGAATGAGGAGCCCGAGGGCTACCCAGAGGAGGAACGTCCGATCGATCGCCAGAATCAGCCGATCGTTGAGCAGGCGCTTGCAGTAGCGTTCGCGATCGGCCGGCGGCGCCGAGAAGATCCACCCGACATGCGCATGGAAGAAGCCTTCCAGCGGCGAATGGGGATCCCCCTCTTTGTCGGAGAAGGCGTGATGCTTGAGGTGATTGGCTGCCCAGTCGATCGCCCGTCCCTGCACCGCCATCGAGGCGAGGATCAGCACGACGACTTTGACAACGGGGCCGGTTTCAAAACTTCGGTGCGTCAACATCCGGTGGAACCCGAAGGTGACGCCGATGCCGGTCGCGACATAGAGCCCGAGGAAGAGGGTGAGTTCGCGCCAACCGATCATCTGGTTCCAGAGACTGGCGATTGCATAGACCGTCGCCAGCAAAGGGCCAACGACGAAAACGAGCAGGATTCCTTGTCGGAAAAGTTGGGCGGCACGCATATATGGCCTACTTTCTGCCTGTTGCCCAGGCGGGGATAAGGCTCCGCGCCCACGGTGCGCGGAGCCTCGGTCTCGCGAAAGTGTTAGTTGCGTGTCGCGGCGGTCCGTTGCGGTCGTCGCCGGGCGCGATGGCAGTCATCGCAGTAGACCGGCCGGGTGGGATCGGGGCTAAACGGAACCTCGGCTCGCTTACCACAGGCCGAGCAGACGATTGACGTCCGTTGCGTCGGTTCCGCCGATCGTCCACTGAGCGGTCGATTGTTCGAGCGGTTGGATGTCCCGCCGCCTACCGGTGCGTGCCGGGCGCGGGTTGAGCGCGTTGCCGTTGTGTCGCCACCGGCGCGCGGCGCGCTGGCGGCCGGTGCCAGGGGGCGACGTGGCGCGTCGGCGCCCGAACGCTCCACCGGGGTGGAGACGTGCCCATCGAAGTCGAGCGCGGCCTGGGCGCCGCGCCAGCTGACGCGCGGAATTTGATGGCCGAGCGAGCGAGCGAGTTCGCGCCACTTCGCGGCGTCCTGCGGCGCGAGCAGTGTGATCGCGTGTCCTTCGCGACCCATCCGCCCCGTCCGACCGACGCGGTGCGTCAGGAGTTCCGGTGATTCGGGCAGATCGAGGTTGATCACCTGATCGACCGAGGTAATGTCAATACCACGCGCCGCGACGTTTGTCGCCACCAGAATCTGAATCTCACCGTCGCGGAACTGCTGCATGACCCGATCGCGCGCGTTCTGCGATAGGTTCCCCTGCAGCGCACCGACCGGGAATCCCTCTTGCTCCAGCTTACGCGCCAGCTTTTTGACGCCGTGCTTGGTGCGGCCGAAGATGATGATCGAGCCGTCGCCACGTAGATCGAGCAGACCGCGAAGCGCGGACAGTTTGTCGTCATCCGGCAGGTCGAAAGCGACGTGCGTTGTCGCCGGGTCGTTCTCTTTGCCGTGATCGACTTCCACCGTGATCGCCCGGCGCAGGTGCTTATTGGCGGTTTGCGCGACCCACTCGGGAACGGTCGCGGAGAAGAGTGCCGTCTGCCGCTCGCGCGGCGTATGGGACAGAATCCGCTCGACATCGGGCGCGAAGCCGCGATCGAGCATCTCATCTGCTTCATCGAGCACCAGAAAACGGACCGATTCGAGGTGCAAGTCGCCACGATTGATCAGGTCGAGAATGCGCCCCGGTGTCCCGATGACGACCTGAGCGCCTCGGCGCAGTGCCGCGATTTGCGGCCCGGCTGCTCGCCCACCAAAGATCGTGGTTGAGCGCAGGGCGCGGTCGCCATTCAACTGATCGAGCACCTGCTCGATCTGCACCGCTAGCTCACGCGTCGGCGTGAGAACCAGAACCTGCACCTCGGCGCGCCTCGGATCGACAAGTTCGACGGCCGGGATCAGGAAGGCAAGTGTCTTGCCGGAGCCGGTGCGGGCCTGGCCAATCACATCGCGTCCGGCGAGCAGATGCGGCAGCGCGGCCGACTGAATCGGTGTTGGGGTAATGATCTCCATTCGCCGAAGTGCCTCGGTCGTCGCCGGGCGAATCGGCAGGTTGGAAAAGGAGCCCGCATCAAACGCGGTACTCGAAATCGGCTTGGTTAGGGTCTGAGACAAAAAGAAATCCCTCTCAACGCGCGGCGATACAAGGTCCACCAGGGAACCGTCGAGCTGGCTAGTACGGCTCGACGACCCCTCGCCGCGATCGGAGGGTACATTGGCGTACTACATACATGGGGATTTCGAACCCCCACGCATCCCTTAAGACCTGGGAATTCTACCATAATGGGCGATACGCGGAATCCCAGGGTCGTCACCGGCCCACCGGCCGGGAGGGGGCCCTGGGGAATACCGCGCTCCCTCCCGGCTTCTTGGTTTTTACAGCTCGCCCGCTAGTTCAACCAGCAGCCGCACCTCGTCCGCTGTCAGGCTGCGACCGCTTTGGGCGGTCACCAGCAGCGTATAGCTGTTGAGTGCCGACGTCTTCATACGCTGGTTGTGCATCGCTTCGGCCCACTCCACAAGTCGCAGCGGCGCGCAGAGCTGATTCGCCAGGCGCTGGTTATTGACCATTTCGCCGGTGAGCGTACAGAGATCATCGGCTGAGATACCGATCGTGAACGTGACACTTCCCTGACCGACGTTGCCGGCCAGGTCGATCGCGCTGGCGCTGATCGTATGCGTACCAGTGCTGAACTGATAGGCCGGTTCATCGATATCCTGGCAGGTCGTGCTTGCCACTCCAGAGAGCGTATCGCCGGCGTTGCAACTGATCGTTATGTGATCGGTGATGGCGTAGCTCGATTGATTCCCGCTATAAGTGATGACCGGCGGCGTTTTGTCGATCCAGATTTGTTGGGATTGTGAGACCTCGATGTTTCCGGCGCCATCCGTACTCCAGAACGTGATCGTGTGCTGCCCGTCGGTCGATACGTCAAACGGCGCGTCGTAGGTTAGCGGGTTCTTTCCATCGATCGCGTAGGAGATCGTCGAGACGTTCGATCCGCCTTGATCGCCGGCACTCAATGTGACCGTGACCGTTTGATTGGTCCAACTCACCCAACTGTAGGGGCCAGACGTTGTCGAGGCGCCGGCGCTGGTCACCGGCGCCGTCTTATCGATGTTGACGCCGGTGAAGCTGGTGCTGGCACTGTTTCCGACGTTGTCGGTCGCACTGCCACTGGCGGCTTGGTTCCCACCCTCGGCGGCGATCGTTACCGGATCGCCGCACGTCGCAACTCCGGAACCGCCGTCGCTGCATTCGAATGTGACGATGACGTCGTGATTGGTCCAGTCGCCGGCGGCATACAGTTCCCCGTTGCTGCTGGCGCTGCTGGTGATCGTCGGCCCCTTCTTGTCGACCTTGTTGCCGGTGACCGGCCCGGCCGTCACGCAGCGGTCGGCGGCGTCACAGACCTGGTGGGTGCCGGTGTAGGCATTATTCGTTTCGGTGTTGGAGAGGACTGCTGTCGATAGCGTGAAACCAGCATCGTCGCTCTTCTTGAGACCGGACAGCGCGTCGCTTGCCGAGCACGAGATCGAGACATCATCACCATGCCAGGCGCCATCAGCCGGATCGCAGCTCACCGTGGGATCGGTCAGGTCGATCTTGATATTGGTAATGTGGATGGTGTAGCTGTTACCGGCGTTATCGGTGGTGGTGAAGCTACCCTTCTGACCGGTTCCTTCGGTGTCGAACGTCCTGCTCGGGCAACTGGCGATGCCGGAACCGGCGGCGCTATCGACCAGCAGCGGATCGTTGCAGGTCAGCACAACCGTCACTGCCTGGTTGAACCATGCGGACGTGTTCGGCCTGATCGTCTGCCCGCTGCCATTCTCGGACGAGGGCGTTGCCGTAGGAGCGGTCTTGTCGATCTTGATAATGAAGGTGTGATGCGTTTCGTCGTTTCCCACCTTGTCGACGCCCCAGTAGGTGAGCTGGTAATACCCTTCGGTGCTGAACGCGATCGGACTTGAATAGGTCTGGGTGCCACCGTTGTCGACGGTGTAGCTGATGTGATCGACGCCCGATTCGGCGTCGGATGCAGACAGCGTCACGGTGACGTTCTGGTTGGTCCAATCGTCGGAGCTATAGGAGAACGTATCGGCGGTCTTCGCGCTGACGGTGGTGGTTGGCGCGGTCGCGTCGATCTTGACTATAGCGCTCTTCGCGGATTCGAGATTGCCGATGGCGTCGGTGCTCCAGTAGTTGATCGTATGGTTCCCGCTGCCGCTCACGGTGAACGGCGCGGAATACGTCTTCGTGTCGCCGCCATCGATCGTGTAGGACGTCCTGGCGACGCCTGCGCCGGAGTCGGTGGCTGCGAGCGTGATCGTAACTGTCTGCCCTGTCCAGTCGCCGAATGTGTAGATCGTATTGTCGGCATTCTTCGCACTTGCGTTCGTCTCTGGAGCGGTCTGGTCGCTCGTATCGAGTTTGTAGATCGTATCGAGCGTGCGGGACGAGGTCGTGACGGCGTAGATGTTTCCATCCGGACCGGTGAATGCGCTAACCCGAAAGTCGTCGCCAGGCATCTGCTCCGCCACCGGCGTCCAAACGTCCTGCACCGGGTCATAGACTTCGGCGGAGGGTTCGGTGCTATCCGAATAGAACCCGCCGATCGCGTAGAGGTGGTTTCCGACGAAGGTCGCGCCGAGTTGCGTGCGCTCGCTGTTCATCGGCGTGCCGGTACTCCAGCTGTCGGTATCGATGTCATAAATGAATACGGTGATCCCGTCGCCGGCCGCCCCGGTGAGGTATCCGCCAAGGAGGTAGATCTTGTGCCCGGTCGGGTCGGTAACCGCGGCTGCGGATCCGCGTCCAGATGGCAGGTCCGCGCCATCCGACCAGGTGTCGGTGTTCGGGTCATAAATTTCCAGGCTTTCGCGAGGAAGCCCGACGCCGCCGAATACATACAGCTTGCCGTCATAGCCGACCGCTGCCGCCGGGAAATCCCGTGCCTGCTGCATCGCGGGACCGGTGCTCCAGCTATTGCTCGCGATGTCATAAATCTCAAAGGTACTGACGTCGCCCACGTAGTAGTCATCTCCGCCGACCAGATAGATCTTGCCGTTGCCGGCCGCCACGCCGGTGTGCCAGCGGCGCGATGGCGTGGGAGCCAGGGTCTTTGAGGCGCAGCCGGTCGTGGCCGGGTCGTCGGTCGAGCACGTCCAGACGCCCGTCGTCAGATCGTACGCTTCGACGATCTCGCGGTAGCCATCGGTGATCGACACGCCGTCGTCGTTGTAGCCGCCGATCGTGTAGATCGTGTTGCCCACCTGCACGACCGCCATCGCTTCGCGCGCAAACGGCACGGTCGTTTCGGTTGACCAGAGCGAAGCGGCACCGGCGCTGCTGCTCAACAGCGAACCGAGACTTGCCAGGAGTGCCGTGATAATAACCAGTTTGATACCGTGGTGAACGAGGCGCATGACGCTCGTTGCCTCCCATGCGAGGGGCCCGCGATCGCCGCACTCGATTGAGCGTCAAACGTGCTGAACCCGCGACGTGCCGTCGTGTGTGTCCCACCAGCAGAGGAAAATCCGTATACGGACAGAATACCTTTGTCCCGTTTGCTGCACAACCCTGACTTCAGTCATGGCCAGCAGGTGCTATCGGGCGGAACCGGTGTTCGATCTCTCCCGTTCTATTAAGAGAACAAGTGGTGCTCGCTACGCCGCATGGTGCATCGGATTCGGGTTCCTCCGTCGTGAAAAAGTTGCTGGCGTTCGCCGTTATTGTGCTGATCTCGGTCAGCTTCCTCCCGGTCCGGAATTCGACAAAGTCGAGTTTCGCCAATCCCCTGTTCGAGAATCTCTGGGCCGAGCAATCCGCCGCGGCCGGCTCCCTCGATCTCTGGGGCAGCGAACCGCTCCTCTGGCGAGCCGAGCCGTATGCCGATGCGCCTGACGGCCGCCGCACCGTGCAGTACTTCGATCGCGGCCGGATGGAGTTAACGCCGACCGCCAACGGCGGAACGGAAGTGACCGAGGGCCTGCTGGCGCTGGAAATGACGACCGGCGAGATTCAACTCGGCTCAAAGTTGCTTGAGTATCGAGACCCAGCCGATGTCGCCATCGACAGCGGGAGCGCCAATGCCGCCGTGCCGACCTACGCCGGTCTGGCGCGCGTCGTGCAACGCACCGCGCCTGATCGCTCGACGCAGCATGCGGAGATCAACCAATGGATCGATGCACAGGGGAACGTGACCGAGAAGACGCCTCCGGTCGCTGTCTGGGCGTCGAAGTACGTAACCCAGACCGGCCACAACGTGCCCGATGTCTTCACGAACCTCTTCGCACGCAAGCCGTTCGAGATGACCGACTGGGTGCAGGCGCTCGGCTACCCGATTAGTGAGCCGTATTGGACGATGTACCGGCGCGATGCCGCGGAACAGCCGTCACTCATTCAGGTGTTCCAGCGCCGCATTCTCGTCTACACACCCAGCTTGAACGACAACCAGCAGATCACGCTGGCGAATGTTGGGCGGCATTACTACCGCTGGCGCTACGGCCAGGGCGTACCCGCCTCGGCACCAACCGCCATGGCAGGGGATTCATCGCCGATGCTCGAGGTTACCGTGCCAAACGGCTACCAGGTCGGCATCTACGCGCAGCACGTCGGTACGCCGGTCGGGCTGGCGATCGGGCCATCCGGTGATCTCTGGATCGTCACGGCGCAGGGGAATATCATCGGGGTTCGTTCAACCACCAGTGGCGGCGCGGCCGGCAAGACCGAACGTTTTGCCGAAGGCCTGCCCAACCCGCGTGGAATTGTCGTTGACAGCAATGTGGTCTACGTCGCAGTCGATGACGGTATCATTCGCCTGCGCGACACAAATAACGATGGGGTAGCTGACCAGCGCGATTACATCAGCAAATCGGTCGAGCCGGCACCCGGTCCCGCGGGAGCGCCGGCGCTTGGGCCGGACGGCGAGATTTACGTCGCGGGTCGTCTGCTGCCGGACGGACGCGAGCGCGTCGTGACAGTCACCTCCCCGAGTGGCGGCACGACCGTCGCCAGCAGTGCGCTGGTCAAACCTGGTCTACTCCTGGTGAAACAAAACGATCTCTATGCGGTCGATCAACACGTCAACGGCTCGTCGACCCTCTACCGCCTACCGATTCTGTCGAACGGTACGCTCGGCACGCCGTCTTCCCCGCTCGGGGAGTTCTCCAGTGGGCAAACCGTCAATAAGGTGCTGCTGCTGGCCGATGGCTTCGGTCCGGTCGGTCCGGAGGGTTCGATGCTGGCCGCTGTCTTCGATGGTGACCGCGGCAAGCTTGTGAGCCTGACTCCGAAATCCGACGGCACGCTCCCGGACGTTGTCGACTTCTCGACCGGTTTCGGCCAGCCCGATGATATGGTCGTCGGACTCGACGGCTCGCTCTACGTCGCCGACGCGACCGGGCAGCAGGTCGTCAAGATCGTGACGAACCTGCAAACCGCTCCCTGACCCACTGTCAGGCGTTCGTAAGCCCCCATCCCACTCCCCTGCCAACGACACTGATGGTTCCGCAACGCTTCGTGCGCCGATCGCCGCGTCTGGTCGCGGAAATTCGCATCTGCCTGACTGATGCGCGAGTTCCGTTGCCGTGCGTTTCCCGATTGCGTCAATCAAGAACTCAACATTAACAACCTTTACATTTGTACATCTCTCTCTATACTTGCGCCGTATACCGTGCTTTGCTAATGGCGACTCCGGCTGTTGCTCATTCGGGGAAAGGAGCGATTCTTGACCTGACCCAACAGCGCCCGTGCGCCAGGTTCAGCCATTCATCGCGGGGCAGGCGACGAACCGGTTCCCGATTCACTGACCAGCCGCGACGCGGGCAGACGCTGAGGGAAGATCGCCCAGAAGGGGAAGGGACTCTTGTATGAAGAGAGGTATGCCCGCGCTCATTGCACTCGCGGTGCTCTTGAGTTTGTTTGCAACCGCCAATCTCACCTCGGCCGAATCGACGATTCGCATTGAAGCCGAAACGATGTCGCTCCCATTCGGCAAGGGCGCGGTGAATAGCAGCAGTAGCGCCAGCGCTGGCAAGGATCTGATGATCTGGGCCAATGGGACGGCCAGCAAG
>CALAGB010000447.1 GCA_937891245.1 uncultured Thermomicrobiales bacterium
ATGAGTGGAGGCTCGGGTCTGGCGCAGGACGAGACGACCGTCTCGGTCTTTGCCAGTGGGCTGGTTAACCCGAAGCAGATGGCGTTCGGGCCGGACGGCACATTGTATGTGGCCGAGTCTGGGAAGCCGGGTGATGTCAACGTGCTGCTGCCGGCCAACTTCGGCGGCTCTGGGCCGATCGGTACCAACGCACGTGTCTCGAAGATCTCGAAGGACGGCACGCGCAGCGATTTCGTGACTGGGCTGCCGAATATCGGGCTGTACGGCGGGGTCGAGATGCTCGGCGCATCGGGTCTGACGGTGCTCGATGGGCAGCTCTATGAGCTGGCGGCCGGCCATATGACTGTTTCACCGCAGCTGTCGAAGGTGAACGACGACGGCACGTTGACGCATATCGCCGACGTCGGCGCCTTTAACAACGCGCACCCGCCGCCGGGCGATAATGGTGACGCCGTGCCGATGGGGAACCCCTATTCGCTCGTCAACTGGAACGGCGATCTCTACTTTACCGACGGTAACTACAACCGCGTCACGAAGTCGACGCTCGACGGCCAGCTGACGCTCTTCGAGGAATCGACCGACGATGCGCCGGTCACTGGTGCCGTGGTCGGTCCGGACGGCAATCTCTACGTCTGCGAGTTCAGTAAGGCGCCCTACACGGCCGGCACCGGCAAGATCGACATGATCACGCCGGACGGCAAGCTGCACGAGGGCGTTATCTCGAATCTGACGACGCCGATCGCGGCGGCCTTCGATATAGACGGCACGATGTACGTCCTGCAGTACGCCGCCGAGTTCTCGGCCAAGGAGCTGCGCTACATTCCGTTCGGCGGTGAGGTACTACGCGTCAAGGCGGACGGCACGACCGAGCCGGTCGTCACCAATCTCGTCTTCCCGACGTCGATGACCTTCGGTCCGGACGGCGCGCTCTACGTGACGAACTACGGCAACGAGAGCAACGACGGTCAGGGGCAGGTGCTGCGCGTCGTACTTGGCGATACACCGGCAGCAGGTCCGGCCGTGCCGACGCCCGATAACAGCAAGGCATACGCGCCGCCGGAATCGGGCCCGGCCACGCCGGTCGCGGCCGGCTCACCGGCGTCGGCCGCCGCGACGATCAAGATCTACGACTTCGGCTACGACCAGCCGCAGATCACGATCCAGACCGGGCAGTCGGTCACCTTCGTCAATACCGGCCGCATTGGCCATACCGCGACGGCCAGCGAAGGCTCGTTCGATACCGGACTGCTCCAGCAGAACGAGTCGGCGACGATCACCTTCAATAACCCTGGAAAATTTGCCTATTACTGCCAGCCACACCCCTTCATGAAGGGAGTGATTCAGGTCGAAGGCCCGCCACGTGGTGCGTCGACAGCGGTGGCCGGCACGGTGACGCAGACCGATACGACGCCGCCGATGATCGGTGGCTGGCGCATTCTCGGCTTTGTGGTCGTGCTCTTCGGCATCATCTTCGGGGCGGGCTACGCCATGCGCCGCCGTTCGCAGCCGGAGCCGGAGCCCACGTCTCCATCCCCACCACCGGCGAGCGATGATTGACAGATAGGGGGATCGGTGTCTACGGAACAGTTGAGCGCGCCGGAGGATGAGGCCGTCAACGCGTACGTTGCCGCCATGATCGATGCCGCCGCGCAACTCACCTTCCCCGAACTCCTCGATCCGCCGGCCGGCGCGGCACTCTATCACCGGCGCGATCGGAACGGGGTCACGACGGTCGTTCTGCCGACGAGCGCGCTGAGTGAGCCGCAGCTGATCAATCTGATGAAGTACCGGCTGGCGCAGTACGTCGCCATTAACTTCGTCGACGCACGCATGATTTACGACGCGCGGATGCAGTACGAGCCGCTCGAGCGGATGTCGCCGCGCGATATCCACGTGCTCGCGCTCTCGGAGGCGACCGGCGAGATTCTTTGCTACGCGACGATCGAAGCCTCACCCGAGGCGCCCGCGCGTACGACGCTGCGCGATGAGGACCGCCCGCTCTTCCCGGTCGAGGCGGTGCATGGGTATGGCATCTTCAACCGCCTGCGCGTTCTGCCTGACCTGCCGTTCGGCAAGATTCGCGAACTTGGCCGCTTCGTCAAGAACCAGCGACTCACCGTACTGGATGAATTGGGCGCCCGTGGGCCGGTCGAGGTCGGTGTGGCGCTCTTCCGTCTCTTGGCCGGCGATCTGCGGCTGGAGGTCGAGGCGATCATCGGCGATCTGGAAGAAGGTGTGGCACGGCAGAATCTGGAGTTCTTCCACGTGCCGATGGTCGTGCTGCACGGCACCGTGCCGTACGAAAGCGAAACCTCATACTTCTTCCCGCGCTACCAGTTCTGCACTGTCTACCCGTTCGCCACGCTCTCGATCGACGTCTCACGGCAGATGGTTTCGCGGCTCGATGCGATCGAGGCGGCGCTGGAACAGCCGGGCAAGAAGGGGCTGCTGGCGCTTTTCGCGCTCAAGCGCGACATCGCCCATCCGACGAGCAATTTGGAGCCGTCCGAGGGGTTGGCCGAACTGATCGACACGAACGTGCCGGAGCAGGGCGGGGCCATGCCGCTGCGGCGCGAGATGCTCGATCTGGCTGGCAAGCTGCGCGAGACGAACCTTTTCAGTGGCTTGTCGGTCGGCGAAGCCGCCGTGCTCGGCACGTTCATGGAGCGGATGGACGCCCAGCCGGGCGAGGTCATCATTCATCAGGGCGATACGAGCGACTGTCTCTTTCTGATCGAGTCGGGCCGCGTCGAGGTGCAGACCTTCTCGCGCGCCGGAGAGAAGATCTCGCTGGCGACGCTCGGCGCCGGTGATTTCGTCGGCGAAATCGCCCTGCTGACCGGCGCCCCGCGCACGGCGGATGTGGTTGTGAGCGAACCATCGGCGTTGCTCAAACTGACCAAGGATGCCTACGCCCGCTATCTCGGGCATGCCGCTGAAGTTGAACAGCGCATCACCCAGGCCGCGCTCGGCCGCTCGGTCGACACCGCACGGAAAGCGGCTGAAGGGGAGCAATGACCGCCTT
>CALAGB010000448.1 GCA_937891245.1 uncultured Thermomicrobiales bacterium
TTCGTTCGGCTGATTGGCCGGAGCCGGTGGTTCCTTCTTCTGCTTTTTCTGTTTCTGCGGCCGGTCGTCGTTAGCGTTCGGCTGCTTGTTCGCATTCGCGCTCTCGGTTCGTACCGGCGCCTGCGCGATTTCGGGTGCTGGCGTCTCCGTCGGTTTCGGGGTGGCTGTCGGCTTCGGAGTACGGGTAGCGTTCGGCGTCGGGGGTGGAGTCGGTGAAGGTGTCGCGGCTGGAATCGTCGTGGCACTGGTCGTCGCTTGTTCCACCGTATTGTTGACCGGCATCTGGTTACCGGCCGTTGGGCTCGGCATCACACGTGGCCGCTCGGCAACTGGAGCTTGCGGGTGAAGCGGCGGAGTCGACGTCGCCGGCTGATCGATGACGATACTGGGCGGCTCCGTCGGTTGTGACGCATGATGGATCGAATCGTCGGCGCCGACGCCGCTGCTGACGAGCGCCAGCACCAGGATAAGTACGAGCACGGCGAGCATGAGCGCGCCGACGAACGAGGTCAGGAACGGGGCGCGCTTGGTTCGTGATGTCTTGCGCCGAAGCACCGTCCGCTGCATCATCGCAGGCCGCAGCAAAGCATGGCCGGGCAGTTCCGCGAAATGGAGCATCTCCAGCGCGTCGTGCATCTCTTTTGCCGACGCGAAGCGCTCTTCCGGAACTTTAGCGAGCGCGCGTAAGACGACCGCCGACAGGGCCGGGGAGATGTCATCGTTCAGCGTGCGCGGATCGCGCGGCGTCTCATACATATGCCGGTGCATGACCTCAATTGGATCATCTCCGGGAAACGGTACCTGTCCAGTCAGCATTTCATAGAGCACGACGCCGACGGCATAGAGATCGGCCTGGGGTCCGATTTCCCAGCCAGCGGCCTGCTCGGGTGCGATATAGGCCGCCGTGCCGAGCGTGGTGCCGTCGTCCGAGGCGCGGATACCGCCCGTGCGCAGCGTAATTCCGAAGTCGGTGATTTTCGGTGTACCGTCCACCTCCAGCAGAATGTTCTGAGGTTTGATATCGCGATGGACGTAACCGGCGGCGTGAACGGCGTCGAGGCCGCGCAGTACCGACCGTATGAGCCGCACCGACTCGCTGATCGACAATGGAACCGACCGCCGCATCCTCCGCCGGAGCGAAATGCCACTGACGAGTTCCATCACGATGAAATAGGTGCCCGACGCTTCGCCGTAACTCAAGACGCGCACAATGTTTGGATGCACCAGCGACGAGCCGATCTCACCCTCTTGATGAAACAGGGCGATCGCCTGCCGGTTGCTGGCCTGTTCCGGACGAAGCGTCTTGACCGCCACGACGGCGCCCGTTTGACTGTCGGTGGCGCGGTAGATTTCGGCGAATGTGCCCTCGCCGATGCGCGCGTCGAGCGCGAATCGGTCGTCGAGCCGCGTACGAGCGTAGGTAGACATCGACCCTCCCAAGCGTGGACGCCACGACGACGGGACGCCACGTTAACCGGTTCACATAAACGCGATATCGATGCCAAGAACTCGCGAACCGGCTGCTCTGTAGAACGCTTGAGCCGATGGTTTTGTTACTTATTGTCAATCGCTTGAGTTGACAGACGCGCTTTACTTTAAGGATGGATCGCTTAGTGAATGAAACGAGGTTACCGGTGGAGCTGACGACCGATCAGATGGTCGCGTTGGACCGGCTTGCCGAGGTGCTGTTCGAGCGCCGCTCCGGCGTTGCCTTTACCGGCGCCGGCATTTCGACCGAGTCGGGCATTCCCGATTACCGTGGCCCGAACGGTCGCTGGAAACTCAAGACGCCGCCCGACTTTCGCTCGTTTCTGACGGACCCGGAACGGCGTCTCAGCCATTGGCGACGCCGGCAAGAGCGCTACCTGGAAATGGCAACAAAAGAGCCGAATGCCGGACATTACGCCCTGGCGAGGCTGCAGCAGCTCGGTTTTATCCAGGAGATCATCACCCAGAATATCGATGGGTTGCATCAGAAAGCCGGCTCCGATCCAGCAACCGTCATTGAGCTGCACGGTTCGGTGCACCATGTGCGCTGTCTCGACTGTGGTCGCCTCTTCGACGCGGAGCCGTTCGATCGCGAGTTCGATGGCGAGGAACCGAATTGTCCGGTCTGTGGCGGCATGGTTAAGGAGTCGACGATCTCGTTTGGTCAGTCGCTCGTCGCCGACGATTTGCGCGCGTCGCTCGCTCTGGCGCGGAGCACCGACGTCCTGGTCGTCGTCGGTTCGTCGCTCACCGTCAATCCGGCGGCCAAAATACCGCGCGAGGCGGCACGTATCGGTGCGGTGCTCGCCATCATCAACAACGAGTCGACTCCGCTCGATGTGAAGGCCCAGATTCTGGCCCACGCGCCGGCCGGGGCAGCGCTTACGTATTTGGCCGATGCGCTGGACCCGTGAATCCGTCCGCCAATTCGAGATAACCTTGACGGTCATTTCACCGAACACGTAGGCTTGGGGCGTTCCGAAGCCGCCTCACGCGTTGCTCGAAGGAGCCAGGCAAAGCGATGTCTACGTCAAGAATTCGTGATTTGCCGGCTCTGGTGCTCTTTGATCTCGACGACACGCTCTGCGATCACGACACTTCGCTACGCCTTCGTCTTCGCTACGCCTTTCAGGAGGCGATGGCTGAACGCGATAGCGTCGATCTCGATGAGCTGGTCCAGGCATCGGCGCACGAGGCGATCGCCGGCACGGCGCACTTCGCCGCGATGCTTCAACAGCGCGGCATAAATGACCCGGTCGAGGTTACCCGTGCGACCGAGCGCTACGTGAGCGACCGCTTCCGCGGTCTTGAGCTCTTCGATGAGTCGCTCGATGTGGTGACAGCGGTCAGCCGGCATACGCGCGTCGGCCTGATCACGAACGGACCCAGCCAGATCCAGCGTGACAAGATTCGCCTCTTGAAAATTGGCGAGCTTTTTCCGATTATTCTGGTGTCGGAAGAAGAAGGCGTCTGGAAGCCGGACCCAGATATTTTCGGGCGTGCTGTCGCTCGGGCAGGAGTGGCAGCCGCCGATGCGATGTACATCGGTGATTCACCGGAACACGATATGGCCGGTGCTCAGGCGGCCGGTTTGATCTCGGTTTGGATCAACCGACGGCAGCGCGCCTGGCCGGGCGGCCCGCCGCCCGATTACGAAATCACCGATCTGCGTCAACTTTTGCTGCTACTGAGCATCGAATAAGCAGCACGCGGAACCGAACCGGTAATCGGTCGGCACCAGGGGAGATGGGAAGGGATGCTCCGGAAATTCACCGGCATCGTTTGGGCCTGCGTGGCAATTGGCCTGGTCATTACATTGCTCGCCGGATTCTTGGGCGTCTTTTCGGATTCGTCCGGCAGCGAGAACAACGCCCAGGCGGCCGCGTTCACGCCAACATCGACCGTTGCCGGTTCGATCGTAACGCTCGCCTCGTCGACCGCCACGCCGCACCCCACCATGGCGACACCGACCCCAGCGCCAGCCACACCAGTTTCCACGCTTACGCCCGGTGAGCTTGCCGAATACAAGCCGAACGAACTTGGCTGGATCATGGTGCTGATGTACCACGGCATCAACCATGACGGTACCGATTACTCAACCACGCCCGATGAACTGCGGAGCGATTTGCAGTGGCTCTACGACCATAATTTCTATGTCATCCCGGCGTCGGATTACATCAACGACGACATCAAGGCCCCCAAGGGGAAGCGACCGGTCGTCCTCACGTTCGACGATGGTGAGGTCTCGCAGTTCCGCTATCTGGTCGACGCCGCCGGGAACAAGACGATCGACCCCGATTGCGCGGTTGGCATTCTCGAAACATTCTATGCCGAGCATCCCGACTTCGGGCACGGCAGCGCACTCTTCTCGATCTTGCCGCTGGCGCCTTTTGCCTGGCCGGATGCCGAAGATCAAGTGCCGTACGAGAAAGAAAAGGTTGAGTACCTGATCGATCACGGTTACGAGATCGGGAACCACACGATCAATCACATCGACATGAAGCAGGCAACGAACGAAGACATCAAGAAAGAGCTGGCCGGAGCGGTCAAACTGATGCGCCAATTCAGCCCGCAGGTGCAGATGCAGGTGATCGCCGTGCCGTTCGGCGAATACCCGCTGCATGGCGATACAACGCTCTTCGAGGGCTTCGACTACGAGGGCCAGCACTATTCCTCGATCGGCGCCCTGATGGTCGGTGCCAACCCCGGCCAGTCGCCGGAAGACAAGGATTTCGATCCGTACTGGATCCCACGCATCCGTGGCAGCCGCGACCAGATTGACAAATGGTTCCGTTTCGCCGAGGACAATCCCGGTATACTCTATGTCAGTGATGGGAACCCGGACACGATTACGGTTCCCAGCACGCTCGTGCCGAATCTGGTCGGTGCGCTCGACGAGTCGAAGCTTCAGGGCAAGACGCTGATCCGATATTGACCGCGTATTCCCGGGGGAGTGGGACAGAACGCCGATGACAAAACAGATCATCCTGGCTGAAGAAATGGGCTATTGTTGGGGCGTGCGCCGCGCGCTCGACATCATCACGAAAGCCGGCGACGTTGAACGTCCGGTCGCGACCATCGGCGACGTCATCCACAACCCACAGATCGTCGAACGCCTGAAATCCCAGGGAATTGATACTGCCGACAGTGTGTCTGAGGCCGCTGAACATGGTTTTCAGCGCGTCGCCATTACCGCGCACGGTGCCGGACCGGCACGCTCTGAGGACGCGAAGTCGCGCGGCCTCGAACTGATCGATACCACCTGCCCGCTCGTCACCAAGGTGCAACGGCTCGGGCAGAAGCTCGTCCGCCAGGGGTATTACCTGGTCGTCTACGGTGACGGCTACCATCCGGAAGTGCGTGGTATCATCGCCTGGTCGGATACGTCACGAGCGGTAGCCGCCAAACACATCGAAGATCTCCCTTGGAACGCGCCGCGTGGCCAGGGCGAGGAGGGCGCGATCGAGCCGCCGCGCAAGGTCGCGGTTGTCTCGCAGACGACGAAGAACGTCGCCGAGTTCTTGAAGTTTGTTGGTGAACTGGCGCCGATGGTGGCCCGCGACGGTGGTGAGTTGCGCATCTGCAACACGATTTGCGAACCGACCTCGCTCCGCCAGAACGCGCTCAAGAAGCTGGCGCGTGAGTCCGACGCGATCCTTGCGATCGGTGGCAAGAAGAGCTCGAACACGGCGCGTCTCGCTGAAGTCGGCCGGAGCTACGGTCTGCCGAGCTATCACATCGAGCGTG
Source organism: uncultured Thermomicrobiales bacterium (assembly GCA_937891245.1). Lineage (GTDB taxonomy): Bacteria > Chloroflexota > Chloroflexia > Thermomicrobiales > Thermomicrobiaceae > CALAGB01. Next base: position 5,236 of record CALAGB010000448.1, read on the forward strand.
CCGAAGACATCGACCCCGCCTGGTTGGATGGCGTCGATAACATCGGGGTGACGGCCGGCGCCTCGACGCCGGATGACGTCATCGCCGATGTCGTGCGGCATCTACAGACGTTCGGTTACGCCGCGCCCGATACCGAGATGCTCGATTACGACCTCAATGTCCTGCCGAACTTCTAACGTGGCTACGACGAAGGCAGCGCCGAAAGCGGTCGGTCCAGGTACGATCGCGTTCGGCCTGACGGCACTCGTCTCGCTACTTGGATTTTTGGCGATACTGCTGTTCGTCCGCTCCAATCCGCGATCGCGGGGCGATGTCGCCGCCACGCTCCGTATCCAGCGCAACAGCCATCCGGCACTGGCGCGTTCGATGGGCTGGATCAGCTGGTTCGGCTTCCGACCGCAAAGCCTCTGGCTGCCGTTCACGCTGGTCGTGGCCAACTGGTTCCGTGGCCCGCGGCTCGGCAGCCTCTTTCTCGTCATTGCCTGGGCAAGCAGCCTGCTCAGTTTCTTCACGAAGCTCGTCGTCAAACGGCCGCGACCTGACGATCCTCTGATTCGCGTGGCCGACGCCAACATTCGCGATACGAGTTTCCCGAGCGGCCATACGCTGCACTACGTCACCTTCTGGGGCTTTGCCGCCTATCTCGCCGCGACGAACGTACGCAACCGGACCCTCGGCCGGGCGATCGCGGCCGGTATCACGGCGGTGATCGGTCTGATCGGGCCGTCGCGCATCTACCTCGGGCATCACTGGCTGACCGACGTGCTCGCCTCGTACCTGCTGGGACTCGCCTACTTCAGCGGCATGATCGCTGTCTATCGCTGGCTGCGCTCGCTGCTCGACGGCGAACCGGAGCCGGAATATTACGGCGAGCCGCCGGAGCAGCCCTCAATCCTGGCCCCTCTCCCAATTCTGGGAGAGGGGTGACTTGAGGCAAGCGCATGCCTCACTCTGAATGTGCATTTCCAATCGAGCCGGAGGAGCCTGCGGCCGTAGCCTCACGTCTCCTCCCCTCTCCCGTGCGGCACGGGAAAGGGGCTGGGGGTGAGAGCCTCTCTCGTCCCCGCCCCCTCATCATTGCCCATCGCGGCGGAACCCCGGGGGAAATCGAAAACTCGGCGACGGCCTTCAGACATGCGATTGAGGCCGGGGTTGACATGCTCGAATTCGATCTGCGGCAGGCCGGTGATGGGGGACTCGTGCTGCTGCATAATCCGGTGCTGCACGCCGAAGGCCGGCGTTGGGTCGTGGCTGACAGCTCGGTCGAGGAACTTCGCGAACTCGTCCCGACGCTGATGACGCTCGACCAATACCTCGAAGCGTTTGGCCACCGGCGCCCATTCAACCTCGACCTTAAGACGCATGGCTTCGAGCGCGAGGTCGTCGTCGCGCTTGAACATCATGGTGTTGTTGAGCAGGCGGTGATTTCGAGCGGCCATACGCTCAGCCTGCGGCGACTGGCGCGCCTGAATGGGCGGATCGAACGGGGCCTGTCGCGCGGCCACGCGGCAAGCAGCTCGCTGGCGATCAGCCCGCTCGCATTCGTGAACCGCACCTATTTGCGGTTGATGCTGCCCTGGATGATTCGCCTCGCCAACGCCGACGCCACCATGATCCAGTACCACCTGGCAGACAAGGTGCTTGTCGATCGCTTGCATGCCGCCGGCTGCCGCGTTTTCGCCTGGACGATCGACGACGGCAACCAGGCGGCCGCCCTGGCCGCGACCGGCGTCGACGGCATTACCAGCAACTACCCGCGCCGCATTCGCTGGGCGCTGGATCAGCAAACCTGGTAGATCGACCGCCCTGGGCTAGGACGATGGATCGGGCGGTGGGCTGCCGTAGCGCCATTCGTAGTAGGCGCGGCCGACATTGCCCATCTCGATCTGCCAGTTGGCGTCGTTAGACGGCGTGTAGGTGAGGACGCGCCGCTCGAAGGCTTGTACCAGCACCCACTGTTGCTCGCCCTTGACGTTTGTCTGGACCCAGTATGGCTCGCTGATTGGATGCCCGAGCACGTAGATCCACTTCCACGATTGCGCCGTCATCCAGTCCCAGAAGATCCCTGCGACGTTCTGGCCGGTGGTCGTGTCGTAGGAGCCGTAGGTCGTGGATTGACCGAGCGAGGCGTCGTGGCTGACGCTTCCGTCCTTATGCAGCACGGCATCGACCGGCTGGCCAGTCCAATCGGGCACGACGTAGCCGTTGCCGAGCGAGGCGAGGTTCTTCAAACTGGCGTAGGTCGGTGTATCGCCGTTGTTCTTGTCGTCACCGGCCAGCGGCATGGTGGCCGGCTGAGCGGGCTGGAACGTCGTTTCGCCGGTCTGAATCGCGCCCTGGATCATGTCGCGCACGAGCAGGCCGTTCGATACGAACCATTCGGACGAACGGTTACCGTTCGGATCGGTGATCTCCATCCGGCTCTTGTCGAAATAGTAGACCTGGCGCTCGCCACCCGGCGATTCGGCGTACTTCTCGGTAAGGGCCGCATCGACATCCGGCCCCCAGAGCCAGGTGCGTGATTCCGCCAGCGACTTCACCGCGCCATCGGCCGCGGCCCAGACGCTTTGAACGTTTGGATCCGCCTGTGCCACGCCCGGTGGGAGCGGTGTCGACGACGCCTTCGCGATGAACGACATATCTTCCCCCGGCGTCGAGGCCGTCTGAAACGACCAGCTGCGATTAAACGGCGTCCCGTTGGCGGTGCCGGTCACGTTGACCGTATAGGTCGTGCCTGGTTGCAGCGGGTCGACGGCGGCGATCATATCGGTCTGCCGTGTCAGCCAGCCGCTGCCGGTCTGTGAGAAGGCTTGCACGGTCTGGCCGTTGGCGGTCAGCGTCGCGCTGTCGTAGCTGACTGAACCAGGGCCGAAGTACTTGAGCGTGATCGGATAACCGGTAGGGTAACTGGCACCCGCGAACGGATTTGGTGCTTCGCCCCAGAAATCGAGCGGCACACCGGCCATACCGTTCGGTGGCCAGGCGATCCAATCGGGTTGCGCCGTGTCACTCCACTTTGGCGCCCCGACATCGATCACTTCGATCTTGGCTTTGCCATCGTTGACCATGCCCAGCCCGATATCGGTATAGCGGGGATCGATCAATGTCAAGCGGTGACCAATCGTTCCGATGAACCATTCCACCGAGGAGACCATCGAGCCGCTCAGCCCGATATTTTCATTCGCCCAACCGTCGTACCCCTGCGCGTCGACGCGGTCCTGCATGTCGGCACCGGTGAAACCGGGGTTCCCCGGCTGCTCCACGTGCAGACCCATCCCGTTCAGGCTTGGATCGTTGATGTTGAGCTGGTAATAACGCGCGTGCGCCTGGGCTGAGGCATCGAGCTTCGGATTGCGCGTCATCGGCGGCAGACCGAGCCAGGCACGGTAGTTGTTGATCAAGGTGAAGGCTTGCGCCGTGTCGTCGGTGGCAGCCGCGGCCGGTGCGACGTCGGCAAGCGAGGAGAGCGGTATCAATGTCAATAAGGTCACTACCGTCAGCATTCGACCAAGTAAGGCGCACCGACCGCCCCTGGTCGCCGTTCGTCGCGACATACTTCGCCCTTCCCTTATCCATTCGACCGGCTCCACCGTGGATCGCGACCATCCCCATTGTCGCGTCACTGCTCGACGAGAAAGAGCGTTCCGGTCGATTCCCCTGCAAGAGTACAACGCCTGATTCTTGTCATGATAGCAGAGCACATAGGAGAGAAGTGATGTTTAATTGAGGCGTCGAGTCATGTACTCGCCGGTCCTGTGCGTACGAACGCGCAGTGACCAGGCTCAACCAGAAACGAAGGAGTCTCTGCATGGTCGTAGCTCTGGTGTTGATTGCTGTCCTGATCATCGTCGCGATCGCGATCTGGCTCACATCCACCCTGATCGGGCTGGTCATCACCCTCTTCGTCGCCGGAATCATTGGCTGGATCGCCGATTCGATCGTACCCGGCCGCCTACCCTACGGCTGGCTGGGCGCCATCGTGGCCGGTGTCGTCGGCAGTTGGATTGGTGGTCTGATTCTCGGTGGCTTCGGTCCCGACATCGCCGGTATCGCCATTATCCCGGCGCTCCTCGGCGCCATCATCCTCGCCTTCGCCGCCAGCGCTTTCACCAAGGTGAGCGGCCGCAAGCTGTAATCGGCATTCGGACGCACGAACGAAACAGCCACCCCGTTCGGGGTGGCTGTCGTCTTTGGCGACGTGATATGTGCGCGGCTCAGTAGAGCGAGTGCATCATGACTTCAATCTCATCGGTGTAACGACTCTTCGACTGCTCGACATCGAGATGCCCCCGGCCCTAATTCATGCTCACGACTGCTGCGATGAACACAATCGCCGCAAATCTAAAAGCATCCAGCGGAACGGCATCGCCCGTAGTCCTTTTCAACCTCTTGATTCAATGATGGCTCGTTGTGCAAAATCGTCCGAATGCCGCCGGGCAGACAGCGACGGCCCCACCAGCGGTGGAGCCGTTCGAGAATTCGCGAGTAGATCGACGATCAGTCCTATTGCACTTCGACACGGATCTCGTTGGTCACTACCGTGATCCCGGGGGCGCGCCAGGCAGCCTCTTCAGCCGCTTGTTTTTCGGACCAGGCGTGCACGGTTCCGGTGAGGAACGCGTGCCGGTCCTCGATCCGGACGCGAATCGCGTCCGCGTCGACTTCAGCGTTGCGGACCAACGCTCGTTCGATATCGGCGCGGATCTTTTCGGCCGAGCTCGGATGTGCGCTGAGCGTGATCAGGTTGATAACCGCTTTGACGCCGCTGATTCGACGTACGGTATCGGCTATCTCGGTACGCTGAAAATTCCAGGGAACTTCACCACTCAGCGTTACGTCTCCGTTTTCCACCTTGATGTCAATGTTCTCGAACGGGATCGATGCGCCCCATTCCAGCGCATTGGCTACCGCCTGTGCGATATCGGTATCGTTCTTTACCGCGGTGCCGAACAGACGCACCGCAATATCGTTCGCCACGGCGCGTACCCTGGCGACACGTAACACCGCTCGTTCGGCGGCCCATTTCTTGGCGAAGCTGTCGACCGTCCCGGTGAGCGTCACCACACGGTTATTGACCTCGACGCCAACGTCCGTCGCCGCGATCTCGGGATCCCAGTCGAGCTCGTCGAGCACATCCTGCTGCACTTCGCGATCGAGTTCCTCGGTAGTTCTTAACAGCATTCTTCCGCCCTCCTGTCAAGTGGGAACCAAGAGCAACTGCCGGACGGCTAAGCTGACTTTACCGAGATCTCGTGCCCTACGCTCTCGGTGGTCTTCGGGAAGCGAATCTCCAGCACGCCGTCCTTGAGCGTGGCATTCGCTTTCTCCTCGACCGCTTCGGCAGGAAGCGTGACGGTACGATAGACGCTGCCACTGCGACGCTCTCGAACGTGCCATTTCCCTTTCGTCTCGTCGTGCTCTTCGTGGCTCTCGCCGCGGATGCTCAACGTGCCCCGATTGAACGTAACGGTCAAGTCCTCAGGCTTGTACCCCGGCATCGACGCTCGCACGATGATTGAGTCGTCGGTTTCCTGCACGTCGATCGGTGGTGCGCCCTCGGACACCGGGAGATCGCTGAAGAACCGGTCGAACTGATTTCGCATCGATTCAAGATCGCGCATGATCGACCTCGACGCGGAATTTGTGCTCATAGTCACTCTCCGTTCCGATTACTGGCTCTGCGCAAACTGGCCGGGTCCTTGCCCGGATAATTCGAGCCTAGACCGGCGCGACTCACAAAGACGCCTACGGTGGGCGATGGAGCGTGACAATAACGTGTCAACTCGACTCATCATTCAGGAGATCGCTCTCGTCCGTTCCCATTTCGGTCCCTCAGTTCCGTTGTGAACCTTGTGCTCGTAGTGCGAGACCACGAATGTGAACGCAGAGAGGGACGGACGCCGCCTCATAGTGCGTGCCGGCCGCCCCCTAAGAGGACACGTCAATCCCTTCAGAGCTCGAGAGATGGAACCGAGGTGATGTGCTCAAGCATCAGGCGCGTCAGGCGGACGCCCAACTCAGCCGGGTGACTCAGTCGGGTGCGCATGGTCATGCACGTGCGCCTCTTTGGCGTGTTCCGGCTGTTCGTCTTCATGATCATAATCGTGACTATGCGTCAGTTCGTTGTGGTTATGCTCGTGGGTATGCCAGTAGGCGCGATGCTCGAATTCACTCCCGATAATGCCGGCCTCATGATGATGGGTGACATGGTAATGGTCATGTGAGTGCGTGACGGCCGGATGAACATGGGACGCTGCTTTTCCGTCGCCTTCCGTAAATTGCTTTACCATTTTGAGTGCTCCTTCCAATATTGCATGAGATCGTCGTAACTGTCGCGTAGCGCATTTCCCGGGCCACGAGGCATCCGGCGCGACGGAACGCGGCTGGCTGGAATTGGCAGGGATTGTTATACTTCGTGTTTGACATAGCACAGGCTGTGACGGAAACGAGTACGCGGTCGATCAGGCGCAGCGAGCCCGTGGGCGGTGGAAGACGGGCGTTGGATTCCGCGGAAGATCATTCCCGAGCCGCCACCCGAAAGGTTTTTCCGAAAGCCGAGTAGATGTGGCCGAGTTGGTCGCCCGTTAACGCGACCGGGATGCCTGGAACGAACGCCAATCGTCGCTGGTGCCGCATCTCTTCACCCTGTCATCGTGAGCCGCAGCGAAGAATCTCCTCTTCGTTCCTCATCCGCGGCGCTCAGGGAGACACGGGGAGATCCTTCGCTGCGGCTCATGATGACAGGCAAGTTGGCTTCCAAAGGTGGGTCAGCATAGGTTGATTCATCGCCATACTCTCGCCAGGCATTTCGCCAAGTGGGTTCGCGATGTGCGAGCCAACTGAGGTGGTACCGCGGGTTCGCCCGTCCTCTGATCGAGGGCGGGTTTTTCTGTTAATGCGCTGACGAACGAGATTCAGGACGGATGACGGGGAGGTTGCCGGTGTTTGAGACGGTTTCGAGTAAGGTCGACTTTCCGGCTTTGGAACGCGAGACGTTAGGCTGGTGGTATGAGAGCGGGGTGGTTGACCGCTATCTGCATCGCAACGACGATTCGCCGACGAAGTGGCGCTTTCTTGACGGTCCGATCACGGCCAACAACCGGATGGGCGTGCATCACGGCTGGGGCCGTGCCTACAAGGACCTCTATCAGCGCTTTCACACGATGCTCGGCGAGAAGCAGCGTTATCAGAACGGTTTCGACTGCCAGGGGCTGTGGGTCGAGGTCGAGGTCGAGAAAGAGCTGGGCTTCAATTCAAAACAGGATATTGAGCGGTACGGCATCGCCGAATTCGTGCAGAAGTGCAAAGAGCGCGTCTGGACCTACGCCGATATTCAGACCGAGCAGTCGAAGCGGCTCGGCTACTTCATGGACTGGGACAACTCGTACTACACGATGTCCGACGAGAATAACTACACGATCTGGCTCTTCCTGAAGGTCTGTCACGATAACGGCTGGATCTATCGCGGCCACGACGTCATGCCCTGGTGCCCGCGCTGCGCCACCGGTATCTCCGAAATGGAAGCGAGCGAGGGCTATAAGGAGCGGACACACCGCAGCATTTACGCGCGCTTCCCGCTGGAGGACCGACCGAACGAATATCTCCTCGTCTGGACGACGACGCCCTGGACGCTGGCCGCCAACGTCGCGGCGGCCGTCCATCCCGATCTCGTCTACGCCCGCGTCAAGCAGGGCGACGATATCTACTACGTCGCCAAGGAAGCCATCCCGACTGCTATTCGCGGCGAGCACGAGGTGCTGGATGAGCGTAAGGGTATCGAGCTCCTCGGCTGGCGCTATCGCGGGCCGTTCGATGAACTGCCGGCGGAGAGCGACGTGCAGCATCGCGTCATCTCGTGGGATGCGATCGACGCCTCCGAAGGGACCGGCATCGTCCATATCGCGCCCGGTGCCGGACGCGAGGACCAGCAGCTTGGCAAGGAGAACAATCTGCCGGCCGTCGCGCCGCTCGATGAGAATGGGATCTATCTCGACGGTTTCGGCTGGCTGAGCGGCATGTTTGTTGGCGATGTGGCGGAGCCGATCGCCTCGAATCTGCGCGAAAAGGGCCTGCTCTATCACGTTTACGATCATACGCACCGTTATCCGACCTGCTGGCGCTGCGGCACCGATCTCGTCTTCCGGCTGGTCGACGAGTGGTTCATCTCGGTCGATCCCTGGCGTGAGCGTGTGATGGATATCGCCCGCCAGATCCACTGGATCCCTGACTTCGGAAAAGAGCGCGAGCTCGACTGGCTCCGAAACATGGACGACTGGATGATCTCGAAGAAGCGCTACTGGGGCCTGGCGCTGCCGATCTGGACCTGCGATTGCGGCTGGTTCGATGTCATCGGCAGCGAGGACGATCTGAAGGCGCGAGCCGTCTCCGGTTGGGACGAATTCGAAGGCCATACACCGCACCGGCCATATGTCGACGCGGTCAAGATTCGCTGCGACCAGTGTGGCGGCGTTGCTTCGCGCATCCCGGATGTCGGTAATCCGTGGCTCGATGCCGGCATCGTGCCCTATTCGACGCTCAACTACCGAAAGGACCGCGAATACTGGGAGGAATGGTTCCCGGCCGATTTCATCACCGAGTCGTTCCCCGGTCAGTTCCGCAACTGGTTCTATTCGATGCTGGCGCAGAGCACCGTACTGACCGGCCGTGTGCCGTACAAAACGGTGCTTGGTTTCGCCACCATGCGCGACGAGCATGGCCAGGAGATGCACAAGAGCAAGGGGAACGCCATCTGGTTTGATGACGCGGCCGACGAGATGGGCGCCGACGTTATGCGCTGGCTCTATCTCAAGCACAACCCGACGCTCAACCTGAACTTCGGCTATCACCTGGGTGACGAGGCGCGGCGGCAATTCATCCTGCCGCTCTGGAACTCCTACGCCTTCTTCGCTAACTACGCCGCGCTCGACGGCTTCAATCCGTCCGAGCACGACGTGCCGCTGGCCGAGCGGTCCATGCTCGATCGCTGGATCCTCTCGCGCCTGCAAGAGGTGACCGGTGTCGTGCGCAAGGCGCTGAGCGAGTTCGATTCGCTGACCGCTGCCCGCACGATCGAAGAGTTCGTGGTCGAAGAGCTGTCGAACTGGTACATCCGGCGCAACCGGCGTCGCTTCTGGAAGACGGAAAGCGATCGGGACAAGATCGCCGCGTATCTGACGTTGCACGAAGCGCTCGTCACCGTCACGAAGCTGCTCGCGCCCTTCCTGCCGTTCCTGACCGAGCGAATGTACCAGAACCTGGTGCGTGCAGTCGATTCCAGTGCGCCGGAATCGGTTCACCTCACGAGCTTTCCGGAGGTTGATGAGACGAAGATCGATGCCGAGCTGAGCCGCGACATGACCGCGCTGCTGCACGTCGTCGGGCTCGGTCGCTCCTCGCGCAGCGCGGCCGGCGTCAAGGTGCGCCAACCGCTCGGTCGTGTGCTGGTCGGCTCGCGTCAGGAAGGTGCGACGCAGTCGATTGAACGCTTAAAAGATCAGCTGCTCGATGAACTGAACGTCAAAGAATTCGAGGTCGTCGACAATCCGGACGACTACGTCAGCTACTCGGTCCGCCCGAACCTGCCGCTGCTCGGCCCGAAGTACGGTCCGAAGCTCGGCGCCGTGCGGCAGGCGATCCAGGCGGCAGATCCGGCCCGGCTGGCACAGCTCCAGCGCGCAGGTCGCACGATTCCGATGACCACCGGAGACGAAACGATCGAGATCGAGCCGGACGAGTTGCTCGTCGAAGTGCGCAGTCGCGAAGGTTTCGCCGTCGCCGAGGATCGCGACTTCATGGTCGCGCTCGACCTCGAGATCACGCCGGAATTGCGCCTCGAAGGACTGGCGCGCGACTTCGTCCGTGGCGTCCAGGACGCCCGTAAGAGCGCCGGTCTGCAGATCGAGGATACGATCGCCACCACCTACCAGGCCGGCGGCGACACGGCCGACGCAGTCGCGCGGTTCGCCGACTACATCAAGGGAGAAACGCTCTCCGAAGAACTGACGTCCGGCGACCCATCCGTCGATGGCGCCCACACCGAGCAGATCAAGGTCGGTGGCGAGCCCGTGCTGGTTGGCATCCGCAAAGTCGGGCAGCTGGCTGGAAGCGGGGTGTAGAAGAACCGCCCTCTTCCCCGGCCCCTCTCCCGTTCCGACCGGGAGAGGGGGGGGCAGTCGCGCGGCTGCGGCCGCGCGATTTTTTCTTTGCCTGTCTGCTTACCCACGCGAGGGAACACCCATTCGCTCACATAACGATGCCCCTCTCCCGCGTGGCCTGGGAGAGGGGCTGGGGGTGAGGGCGGTCACCTTACGCTCTCGTTCGGCGAATCAGCCATCCTTCCAACCTCCCTCGGTATCTGAAGCCGATGACCGGCGGGAGCAGCACGAGCATAGCTATCGGCAGCCAGAACGTAGTCGGATTCGCGAACGGGGTGCTTACCAGGTAGACGCCGAGGGCGGTCGTTGGCAGCCGGCCGAGCGTGGTGAGGATGAGGAAGCGGCGGAACGAGATCACGGACGATCCGACCACGGCACAAATGGCGTCGTCGGGCAGGAACGGCAGGAGCATGATGGCGAAGAGCCAGAATCCGCCTCGCGCCGCGATCACCCCTGCGTATTTGTCGATCAGCTTGGGATCGACCAAGCACTCCAGGAGCGGCCGGCCCCAACGCCGGGCCAACGCGAAGACGATGGCGGAGCCGATCGTGGTGCCGATCGTGGTGCCGGCCATCGAAAGCACCAGCGCCGCCTCAGGGCCGAAGGCGGTCGATGCCACCGGCGGGAAGATGCTGCCGGGGATCGGTGGCACAACGACCTGGGCGACTTCGGCCAGAACGTATACGACCGGCCCCAAGGCGCCGAACGACTGGATCACGGTCCGAAAGCGCTCCGGCGACGTGACGATGACCCAGAGTTCGCTTGACCAGGCGAACCAGACGGCTGCTGCCAGTAACGGGAGCGCGAGCCCCAACCAGCCGATCGTTCTCCAACGGCGCAGGTGCCAGCGGGCAGGATGCGGCCTGCCCCCTTGTTCGCATGAAGCAGTAGTGGGGAAATCGTGCAGGTCGAAGCGGCGGGATGATTCGGAGACGTTGATAACCACACCGGTTGCCTCTCACTGGGCTTCGAGAATAGGCCCGCGGAGCGATGGCGTGGCAACCCGACAATGTATCCTTGGGGTGTGCTCCCTGGGTGCCCGATGTCGCTTCGCGGGATCGGCCTGGGGGATCTGCCTTCGGTGGGGTGCTGCAACATCCCATCGGAGGCGTTATTTCTTAGCGCATCGCTGGTTTCCGGCGATTTCGCATGACGTCAACCGACTTCTTTCATCATGCGCTCGATCTCAGCAACTCGGTTGCGCAAGTCCGCCAGTTCCGCGCTCGCGGCGCCGAGTTCCTTGGCAATGTGCTCTTCTGCGGCGGTGCCGCGTTCGGAGAGCTTCCGATACTCATCTTCACGCAGCAGAGACGCCGTCGCCCGCCTCGTCGCGAAGACTTGCCAGATGATGACGATGAGTATCGCTGCGATCGCGAGCAAGACTACGATCGCGATGACGTTGCCCCAGGATGCCTGATCCACTAATCTTCCCACCCTTCTTCGATACCTGACGTGTGGGTGTCGGTCTGCTCACTCGTCAGCGAATGCACGATCTCCGCGATGCGCTCCGGTGTCAGCGTGAGCGTGAATGGCGTGACTTCGTAATACTTCATCGCTTTCCCGTCATCGGAGAGTTCCAACGTGCCGGTCACTAGCCCTGCCGCTTCGAGTCGCTGCAGATGCATGTGAAGCAGCGGACGACTCATTCCAATCTCTCGGGCGAGCCGGCTCACATAATTGCGCTCGTGCGCTAGTTCCGCGACGATGCGCAGCCGATGGACGTTGGCCAGCGCCGCGAGCTTTACGAGGAGATCGTCACCGGTCAAGTTTGAGCGGTCTATGACATGACTCCCTTCCACCTGTCAACGAATACTGACACATGATAAGAGAACCTGTCAAGGCGGTTGCGAACCGATCGATTCGGCTCCGATCATCCGCCGGATGTTGCGGTAGGATTCGCGCTGTCCATAGATGGCTATGTCGCGAGGTGAGGATTGCCTTGTAATGACCGACGGTCTCGCAGCGCTCTACAACGATCTGGTCCATCACGTCGGCACCTGCCGTGAGGTGACACTTGGGCTGCCGGAATCCGATGTCGACCTGACCCTCGTTCAGCCGGTCGATTTCGACGCGCTGCTCGACACAGCCGCGGGCGATCCGGAGCAGAATTTGCCGTACTGGGCCGAGATCTGGCCGAGCGGCATTGCCCTGGCCGATGAGCTGCTGGCGCGGCCCAATCTGGTGTCCGGGCAACGAGTGTTGGAGATCGGTAGCGGGCTTGGGACGACGGCGTCCGTCGCGCTACGGCTCGGTGCGCGACTGACGGTTGCCGATTACTCTTCCGAATCGCTGCTCCTCTGCCGCTACAACGCGCTGGTTAACGGCGGACGCGAACCGGCGACGCTTCAGGTCAACTGGCGCGCTCCATCAGCCGAGTTGCGCGCGCTCGCCGGCCCAGGTTTCCCGGTCGTTCTGGCGGCCGATGTGCTCTATGAGTCGCGAGATATTGAGCCGTTGCTCGATCTCGTCGAGTGGTTGGTGGCACCGAACGGGCTGCTCTGGCTGGCCGAGCCGGGCCGCAACGTCGCTGAGCGCTTCATCGAGCAGGCGACGGACCGCGGCTGGAGTGACGCGCTCTCGTTCCACGCCGGCCCCTGGCCCGACCCGCGTGATGCCAACGTCGCCGTCACCGTGCACCAGATGCGGCGGAGCTAACGATGTCTCTCGTGGAGGACGCAGATATCAACAATCGCATCTCTGCGTCCTCCGCGAGAGGTATCACTCCACGGTTGGGTCGAGAAGACCGGCACGCAATGCGTAGCGCACCAGTTCAGAGCGGTGGCTAAAGCCAAGCTTTTGCATAATGCGGTGGCGGTAGGTTTCGACGGTCTTGGGTGAGAGATAGAGCTGGTCGGCGATCTCCTGAGCGGTGAACCCTTCGGCGGTCAGCTTGAGCACCTCGCGTTCGCGTTCGGAGAGCAGCTTGCCGGGGTCGAGCTCACGACCGTCGTGCGCGCGATCGAGATAGCCCTTGAGCAACATACGCGTGGCGGCCGGTTCGAGAAAAACCTCGCCGCGCGCGACCATGCGAATGGCGTCGATCAAGTCGGTGTGCAGGCTCGATTTGCGCACATAGCCGGAGCCGCCTGATTCGAGGACCGGCAGCAGGTAGCGCTCTTCGGCATGTACCGTCAGGATCAAAATGCGTGTCGAGAGTCCGAGGCGCGAGATCTTGCGGGTTGCTTCCAGCCCGCCACCCGGCATCGAGATATCGAGAATGGCGACGTCCGGCGTCAGCTGCCGGCAGAGTTCGACGACTTCGTCACCGGTACCAGCCTCGCCGACGACTTCGATGTCGGGTTGCGAATCAAGTAGCGCGCGCAGTCCCGCTCGTACAATGGCGTGATCGTCGGCCAGCACGATGCTGATGAGCCGGGTGCTGATTGAGGTCATGAATCGACTCCTTCAACGGGTGCGGCTGAAAGCGTGTTGACGAGCGGGACGCGCACTTCAATCTCGGTGCCGCGTCCATGGGCGGACGATACCAGGACGCTTCCGCCAACCAGCGCGGCGCGTTCTTGCATCCCGAACAGCCCGAGGCCGATGCCACCATCCAGATTGACCGACGACATATCGAAGCCCTCGCCGGTATCGGTGATCCGCACCCAGAGCGTGTTGCGGTAGACGCGTAACGACACCGTCGCCTCACAATCCCCGGCATGCTTGGCGATGTTCGTCACCGCCTCCTGGACAATGCGGTAGACCGCCAGTTCGACATCCGGTGTGGGGCGGCTCTTGAGGCCGTCGGAATAGAAAGCGACGCGCAGATCGAAGCGTTCGGCGCACTGAGCGACGAGCCCTTCGAGCGACGCGAGCAGCCCCAGGTCGTCGAGGCTTGGTGGCCGTAATTCGTGCGCCATGTGGCGTACATCTTCGAGCGTCTCAGCTGTGAGTTCGATCAGCTGCGCCAGGCCGTTCGGATCGAGCGTGCCGCCGGTCGCTTCGATCGTCTTGAGCCGCAACAGCTGGGCGGTGAGCGCCTGCGCTGTGTCGTCGTGCAGCTCACGGGAGATGCGTTTGCGCTCTTCCTCCTGCGCATTGAGCGCGCGCACCGACATCTCGTGAATCTGTGTGCGATAGCGCTCGACGGCGTCGAGCATCCCGTTGAAGGTATCGGTCAGGACGTCGATGTGTGGGTCGCCGATGCCGACCTTCTTGACACGCACGCGGAAATCACCCCGTCGCACTTCGTCGACCGTCTTCTCGAGCACGAGCAACGGTCGCAGCGCGGCGCGCAGCACGAACCAGTTGACGGCGATACTGGTGAGCGTGCCGATCACCGCGAAGAGCGCGATCAGGCTGTAGAGCGCGCCCGTTTCGCGTGCGGCCCGCAACGTGAGCGCGGTCCCGAAGACGGCTCCGACAACGACGATCGTCGAATTGGCGATGAGAACCTTATAAAAGAGCGGTAGGCCACGAATTCGATCGTACCAGCCGGTTGGTTGATTTCGTGGCGCGGCGTACTGCATCTCAACCTCTCTGTACGGCGCGACAACTGTCCCCGTCGGGGTGTGGGCGGTTGGGCTAGCGGCGACGTTTGGCTTTCTTCTTCTTGTTCGCCTTCTTACGCGGCTGCTGGGCCGGTCGCGCGGGTGCGGTGCCGCGTCCGAGCGCCGGCATACCGCCATTCCCCTGCATCATCGCTTCGAGTTCTTGCGGATTCATACCGCCGAGCGGGTTCCCGGAGAGCAACCCGCGCAGTTTGCCGCCGCGCTTCCCACCACCGAGGTTCCCCATCTGCTCCATCATTTTCTGCATCTGCTTGAATTGGTTGAGCAGCTGGTTCACTTCGGCCTGCGTGGTTCCGCTGCCGGCCGCGATCCGTTTGCGGCGACTCGGCTTGATAATTTCCGGATGACGTCGTTCCTCGAACGTCATCGAGTGAATCATCGCCTCGACATTCTTGAACTCGTCGTCGCTGACCTGCACGTTCTGCTGGCGCACCGCCTGCCCGATGCCGGGGATCATCTCCAGAATCTGCGACAGCGGACCCATCCGCTTGATCTGCTGCAGCTGACTCAGAAAATCTTCCAGATTGAACGAGCCGCCGAGCATCTTTTCCTGGAGCTTCTGTGTCTCCTCCTCGGTCGTCTCCGATTGCGCCCGCTCGATCAGCGTGAGCACGTCGCCCATGCCGAGAATGCGGGAGGCGAGACGGTCGGGGTAGAACGGCTCCAGCGCATCCACCCGCTCGCCGGTGCCGATGAACTTGATCGGCACGCCGACGACCGACCGAATTGAAAGCGCCGCGCCGCCACGGGCGTCGCCGTCCATCTTGGTCAAAATGAGGCCGGTCAGCGCTAATCGCCGGTGGAACTCCTCGGCGACACTGACCGCTTCCTGTCCGGTCATGGCGTCGGCGACGAGCAGCGTTTCGGTCGGATGCACCGCCTCGGTCACATCTTCGAGTTCCTGCATCATCCGTTCGTCGATCTGCAGGCGACCGGCGGTGTCGATGATGACCGGATTGTAGCCACGGTCCTTGGCGAGCTTGATCGCGTTCTTGGCGATCTTGACCGGGCTTTCCTTCGTACCTTCGGCGTGCACCGGCACGTTGATTTGCTCGCCGAGCGTCTGCAGCTGGTCAATGGCGGCCGGACGATAGATGTCAGCCGCGACGAGCAGTGGCCGTCGCCCCTCTTTCTTCAGGAAATTGGCGAGCTTCGAGGCGTGCGTCGTCTTACCGGAACCTTGCAGGCCGACGAGCATGATGATTGTCGGCGGCGGCGTGGCGGTCTCCAACGGCACGCGCTCGGAGCCGAGGATCTTGATCAGTTCGTCGTCGACGATCTGGATGACCTGCTGCGCCGGGGTGAGCGCGCTGGCGACTTCGCCGCCGATCGAACGCTCGCGGACCGCCGCGACGAAGTCGCGGACGACCTTGAAGTTGACGTCCGCTTCGAGCAAGGCTCGGCGAACTTCACGCATCGCTTCGTCGACATCGCCTTCGCTCAGGCGGCCTTTCTTGCCCATGCGCTGGAAGACATCGTTGAGACGATCGCTGAGGGTCTCAAACATTCTCGTCCTCCTCCTCACCGAAGAAGAGCGCGTCGACATAATTCTCGGGGCTGAACTCGGTCAGATCGGTCACCTTTTCGCCGGTACCGACGTACGAGATCGGGATGCCGAGCTCGCGCGAGATGGCGAAGGCGATGCCCCCACGTGCCGTGCCGTCGAGCTTCGCGATGGCGATATCGGTGATGTCGGCCGCTTCGGCGAACTTCTTGGCCTGCACCAGGCCGTTCTGACCGGTTGTCGCATCGATGACGAGCAGCACTTCTTGCGGCGCTTCGGCCACATGGCGCTTGATGACGTTGCGAATCTTCTTGAGCTCTTCCATCAGGTTGTACTTGGTGTGCAGGCGCCCGGCCGTGTCGATTAGCAGGATGTCGGCGTTGCGGTTATACGCCGCGCGCATCCCATCAAAGACGACGGCGCCGGGATCGGCGTTCGGCTGGTGTGCGATGACGGTTGCGTTGAGCCGTTCGCCCCAGACCTTCAGCTGCTCGATCGCGGCGGCGCGGAAGGTATCTCCGGCGACGAGCACGACGTTACGCCCTGCGTTCTGATGGAACTTGGCGAGCTTGGCGATCGTCGTCGTCTTGCCCGTACCGTTGACACCGACGACCAGGATGACAAACGGCACACCGCGCTGGTAGATCTTGATCTTGCGGTTGCGCGTCGCGTTGTGAAGAAGCGCGATCATCTCGGTGCGCAACGCTTCACGCGCGTCAGACGGCTGGCGGATATGCTCACGATCGATACGTGCACGGAGGTTGTCGAGCAGTTCGACCGTCGTTTCGACACCGAGATCAGCCTGGATCAGGAGCATTTCAAGGTCATCGTAGAGATCGTCGGTGATCTCGCTTCGTTCGAAGAGCGCGCTGATATCTTTGAAGATGCCGCGGCGCGTCTTCTTCAGGCCAGCTTCGATTTTGGGTTCTGGTTGTGATTGCCGGCGAAAAAGCCTGCTGAAAACCACGTTCGCGTCCTCTTTTCCGGAGGATTGGAGGTTGATAACGCAAGGCCGCGCCGGACAGAGCACGGCGCGGCGCAACACGATTATACACCACACCTGTTCGGGCGCTTGAGTCTCTCTAAACTGGCCTCCTCGTGCGCAGGTGGTGATTGCTTCTTGACGGAATCTGCGCGATAGTACCCCGTGTCGTGACAATCTGAAGGACGAAGCATGGAGACGACCGACCGGCGGCCCATCTACCAGCATAAGACGATGAAGGAAACTCCGGCGGATGATCGACCGCGTGAGAAGCTTCGCCTGCGCGGGGCACAGGCCCTGACGGATGCCGAACTGATCGCGATCATCCTCGGCACCGGCGTGCGCGGCGAAAACGTGCTGCTCGTCGCGCAGCGCCTGTTGCGCGAATATGGCGGCCTCAATGGATTGGCGCGTGCCGAGATCGTCGATTTGGAACGCTCGCACGGGCTTGGCCCGGCCAAGGCGACGACGCTCAAGGCGACGATGACGCTGGCGACGCGCGTCAAGGCACTGCGGCCGGACGATCGCCCGCGGATTCAGGGTCCGGAAGATATCTTCGGTCTGCTTGGCAGCGAGATGGCCGCCCTCGATCACGAGCAGCTACGCGTCGTGCTGCTCGACACGAAGAATCGCGTTCTGCGTGTGGCGCTCGTCTATCAGGGGAGCGTTAACAGCGCGCATGTTCGCGTTGCTGAGGTCTTCAAGGATGCCGTTCGGCAGAACGCACCGGGGATCGTCGTTGTGCACAATCATCCGTCCGGCGACCCAACCCCCTCGGCGGCCGATGTGGCGCTCACCACCGAGCTTCACCGAGCCGGCAAGCTTCTCGGTATCGACGTCGTCGATCACCTGATCGTCGGCCAGGGACAGTATCGCTCGCTGCGACGCCTCGGGCTCGGCTTCCTCCCGGCAACAGATTGATCAGCGATCCGACGGATTGCGCGAAATATTGCCTCGACCTATTGACGATTACGTCGACTTTCCGTACACTTCGCGGCAGTGTTCCATGCTAACTGAATAGGGCAGTCGCGCAAGCGCTCTCCTGGGCGCGCTCGTCGAATGTCTGACAATGAATACGTTGAGGGGGATCGATGCAGGGTATCTTTGCCGGAATTCGCCCTGAGGCGGAAAACGATAAGCTCATCTCGGCCGTCGGCTATGTTTTTACACCGATCGTCCCGATCATTGTCTTGCTCACGACGCTTAAGAATAGTCGCTTCAATAAGATCCACGCGTATCAGGGGCTGGTCTTTTTTGGATTTGCATTTGCGTTTTACGTTCTTTATAGCTGCGCGTATTTTGCGCTGACTTCCGTCGCCTGGGTACTCACATGCATCCTCTGGGTGGGCTATTTCGTGCCCTTTGTGATCGCGATCTTCGTCGGCTATCGCGTCTACACGAACGGCCAGGTCGAGTTCCCCTACCTCACACAGGTGACGGCATCCGTCTTCAAGGACATGTAATTCGGAAAAAGATAGCGCGACACTTCGGATAGGTTTCCGGCACCCGATTGCCGTAGAATCAACGAAACTGGAAGCGTTGTCCCCACGCGCGTGGGGGTGAACCGCTGTCGCCCGGTCCAAGTTGTGCCAACCAGTCGTTGTCCCCACGCGCGTGGGGGTGAACCTGCCGAGGCGAATTGATGACGCAGACTATGCGGGTTGTCCCCACGCGCGTGGGGGTGAACCGGGCGCCATCACGACCGCGCCGGACCTGCCGAGGTTGTCCCCACGCGCGTGGGGGTGAACCGGTCACAGAAGCCGTCACGTGGTGGAATCTGCGGTTGTCCCCACGCGCGTGGGGGTGAACCGCTACATCGACAAGTAGCAGTCAACACGACGAGGTTGTCCCCACGCGCGTGGGGGTGAACCGCGGCCAGCGATCAGCGCCAGCTCGATGCCAAGGTTGTCCCTACGCGCGTGGGGGTGAACCGTCCTGCTTCCGTTGCGAGAAGCGCCAGTGCCGGTTGTCCCCACGCGCGTGGGGGTGAACCGCGCGCGGCCTAGTCGCTCTGGCGGCCGTCGCTGTTGTCCCCACGCGCGTGGGGGTGAACCGATTGATTCTCCGTGGTAGCGGTAGTGCAAGCTGTTGTCCCCACGCGCGTGGGGGTGAACCGGTGGCAGAGGCGCTCGCCTTGCGTCGCGCCTTGTTGTCCCCACGCGCGTGGGGGTGAACCGTCATACTAGAGACTCTTGACAATCTCTAGTCTGTTGTCCCCACGCGCGTGGGGGTGAACCGATCGCCAGCGCGGGTGGCTGGTCCGCGTTCGCGTTGTCCCCACGCGCGTTGGGGGTGAACCGGATCGGAGAGAATTGGTGAGTGCTGAGCAGCCGTTGTCCCCACGCGCGTGGGGGTGAACCGGGAGAGACGCAAAAATCGTCGGGGAGGCGGCAGTTGTCCCCACGCGCGTGGGGGTGAACCCGATGATGCGCAGTTCGGCGCGGCGGACATTCGGTTGTCCCCACGCGCGTGGGGGTGAACCGGTGGCGATCATTTCGTCACGCGTCATGCCTGTGTTGTCCCCACGCGCGTGGGGGTGAACCAGTGGCTACTCAGCTTCCCAACGAAGTTGGCAGAGTTGTCCCCACGCGCGTGGGGGTGAACCGGCGTCTCCGATGCCCAGGCCGAAGCGGCGCGCGTTGTCCCCACGCGCGTGGGGGTGAACCCAGCTCGACCAGGACAAGCTCAAGCTGGCCGAAGTTGTCCCCACGCGCGTGGGGGTGAACCGGCGTTGTTGCCATCGCTCCTTGCCGCGCAACAGTTGTCCCCACGCGCGTGGGGGTGAACCGCAGTAATGCGGCTTTTTCTCGTGGCGCCGTCCGTTGTCCCCACGCGCGTGGGGGTGAACCGGACCTCCAGCCGTACATGGTTCCGCACCGTATGTTGTCCCCACGCGCGTGGGGGTGAACCGGACATGCACATGGTGATGGCAACTGATCAACTGTTGTCCCCACGCGCGTGGGGGTGAACCGAATTGGTCGTCGAGCCTCGCCCAGGCCATAGCGTTGTCCCCACGCGCGTGGAGGTGAACCGCTACTTCTCATATTGCAGCATCATTTACACCGGTTGTCCCCACGCGCGTGGGGGTGAACCGACAGCCAGCATGACCGGCAGCTGCGGCGACAAGTTGTCCCCACGCGCGTGGGGGTGAACCAGTGGCTCCGCCACTGTGGTTTGCAGCCGTGCCATTGTCCCTACATGCGTTGTGCGTTGGAGGCGCACCGTCGAAGGAGCGTCGCCTTCCGCACTGGCTACGAATCTGCCGTCAACCAGCCGCGATCGATCAGCATCTCGCGGGCGAGTTGGCCGAGCAGGAAATTGTAGGGCGTGCCCGCGTTCTCGGGGTGATATTCGATACGGACGCGCTCGAAGTACTGGACGGTGTGCTTGACGCCGTCCGTCTGGCTCATCTCTTCGAACGGCTCGCTGATCGGGTAGCCGAAAGAGGTGAGTCCGCCGTTGGCGGTCCAGTAGTCGCGGTAGCCGTGGCCGAGCAGGTGGCCGGTTTCGGGATAGAAGTCGTATTCGTCGGTCGGACCGGGATCGGCGACCGGCTGGAAGGGCGCCTCGTTTTCGCGTCCGGCGGTTCGTTCGCGGCCGAGCAGTCCGAGCAGCACTTCGTACTGTGTGCCTGCGTTTTCAGGATGGTGCTCGAAGCGCGCGCGTTCGAAATACTGCGTCAGGTAGGTTCCGCCGTCCGTTTCCGATACTTCCTGGAACGGCTCGGTCAGCGGGTAGCCGAAGCGGAAGAGTCCGCCGTTATTCGTCCAGTAGTCGTGGAAGACGGTTGGCACGTTGTGTCCGGTAACTGACTCATAGACGAGCGAGGGGTCGTTTTGCTGTGCGGCGGGTGCGGTTGGCGGTGGCAGTACCTTGACCTTTTGCGGGAAGGCGCCCTGCTGGTCGTACTTGATCCACTCCTGCATCACACTCGCCGATAACGTCCAGTCGCCCGGCGTGCGCAGCCGAATATAGCCGGTGATAGTTGCCGTGTCGCCCGGTTCGAGTGGTCCGGGAAGCCCCCAGCGATATGGATTGGCAACGCCCTGGTTGCCCGCGAAATCAATCCCGACGCGATAGAGTCCCTCAAGCTTCGGATACCCGGCCGAGTTGAAATCCTGGCCTTCGACATAGGTGTAGCCGGAAGCGGGGCCCTGTGTGCCGAGCGTTGCGGAACCGGTGTTCTTGACCGTGATATCAACCCGCAACTCGGAGCCGCTGTAGACCGGAACCGGCGCAAAGGTGAGGCCAGTGACGGCGGCTTTCGCCTTTCCGGGCGCGATCGGTTCGACAAAGATCGGCTGATCGATCCCCTTACACCAGCCTCGGATGTACGGAATCTTGATATAGGCACGATCGCCGGGGCATTCGGTCGAGAGGACATCGCGGTGGCCGCAGATATTCGGCACGTTATCCTTGTCGATGAAAAAGCCGATTCCGGCGGGATCGACGTTTGCGGCCCGATCCTTGATCACGCGCACCAGCGAATCGAGCGCCGGCTGATCGACGTCGGTTTTGCTGAAATCTCCGAGGAGCGCGATCCCGATGCTCCCCCAGTTGTATTGCAGGGCGTGACCGGCCACGACGTTCGGGCCGCCGATGCGACCCTCATAGACGTTGCCATGCCAGTCAACGAGAAAGTTATAGCCGATGTCGCCCCAGCCCTGGGTGATGGCGTGATAGTAGTAGATGGCGCGCACCGTCGCGGCTGGATCTTGCTCATGATTCTGGGTGACCGTGTGATGGATGATGACTTTCTGCACCGGACGGTATTCGGGCGGCCAGATCTCCTTGCCATTGGCATCGTAGCGGAGCGATTCGTCGGCGCCCCACCCGGCGCGCGGGATGATGAAACCGTCGATCAGCTTGGGGGCATCCAGATATTGCGCCGGTCCGCTGGTATCGACGCAGGCGAGTTCAACCCGCTCTAGCGACGGCGGCGCTCCGGCCGGAGCCGCGATCAAGTTGACCCGATATTGCACGTACCGACTTGACGAAACGAGCGCGGGCACCTGAAAGTTCCGGGTGTCTGAGAGCGAGCGGACGTGGCTGTCGAGGTGCGTTTCGATCCAGTCGGTCCAACTATTCCCATCGCTGCTCACCCGCACCGCGAAATCGGCACTCGCGCCGTTCGGCAAGTCCCCCTGCCAGACGATCTCGACGCTATTGAACGCTTGATCCGCCTGGAAGACCGGCGACTGGTAGAGCCCGGTCCGCGGGAAGACGCCGCTTTCCTGCCAGCTCATTCGCGTCGCGGCCACGGCAGCCCGACCATCGAAATGGAGGTCGACGACACTCATCAACAAAAGTCCACCGGCGACTTTCAGCAGCCGGCGGCGGTTGAGTCGTTCGGTAAGGAGTGGCCCGTTTCGGGTCGGCATCGTTGACCTCAGTGTCGTGTTCGACTCGCTGGCGTGGTCCGGAACGCGTGTCCGTGCCTGTCCAGTCTCCATAGCGTCTCCCGATACGAGTGTACGGCCGTTTTGATCGTACACACAATGGAACAAAGGTACGTGCTGTGGACCGGGAGTCTGCTATAGTCTGGCGATAAACGCGGGAGTGCAACGGAATGGGGAGCGGATGATCGCGTCGTCCCATCGTCCACAGATCATTCTCTCTGGCTGGCGACCCGGTTGGGGCGCGCTCTTTCTGGCGCTGCTGCTGGCATCGGTCGCCGGATTTCTCTTCGCGCCCTGGTCAGTCGAGGCGAAATCGATTGCCGTGCTTCACGGCATTTGCGCGCAGCAACCGAGCCATTCGTTCTGGTTCGGCGCCGAACGCTTACCCTTCGGTTCGCGGATGACCGGTATTTACGGTGGCTTCCTCATCACCCAGTGCTACCTGCTCGTGCGCGGTCGATTCCGAGCATCCGGCATTCCCTCACTGCCGGTTATCGGTGCCCTTTCGCTCTTCATTCTGCTGATGGGCCTCGACGGGCTCAACTCGACATTCGACGATATGGCGCTCTTTACCGTCTACCAACCGAGCAATCTCCTGCGTTACGCGACCGGCGCACTTACCGGTACAACGCTGGCGGTCTTGCTTTGGTTGCTCACCTCGAACCTGCTCTGGCGTCTCGACTGCCAGCGTCCCGAGCCGGTCGTCCGGCATGTCGGAGAGCTTTTCCTTATTGGACTGGGCCTGACCGGCTTCGGCTGGCTCGCCATGAGCGACTGGCAACCGGTCTACCGCCTGCTCAGTTTCGTGCTGGTCTGCGCGGCGGTCTGCGCCATGTTTCAACTCTCGCTCGCCTTCTTGCAGCTTGCTCGGCGGCAGGAGAATACGGCCCGCAGACTCAATGACCTGGCGGGTGTGGCGACCGGGGCGCTTCTCTGCGCTTATGGATTCCTCTTTTTCGTCTC
Source organism: uncultured Thermomicrobiales bacterium (assembly GCA_937891245.1). GTDB lineage: Bacteria > Chloroflexota > Chloroflexia > Thermomicrobiales > Thermomicrobiaceae > CALAGB01. The sequence goes on from CALAGB010000448.1 coordinate 28,749, forward strand.
CGGCAGCCGCTTTCTCATGGAAGCCGCATTGCATGTCAAGGAATTGACCTGAAGCGGCGGTCGCGCGTCGCCATCGTTTATGATTCGGCCGTTCGAAACAATCGATGACGAGAGGCGGTGAGCGGGTGCCGGGCACCGAGGACCGAATTGAAGCCGAATGGCAGTTCGATGCGAACGATCTCGCGCCCGTCGAATCATGGTTGGCTGCGTATCACGGGCCGGCCGAACTGCGTGTCGAACGTGAGGCGCCGGTCGAACATCTCGATACGTACTACGATACCGCCGATTGGCGCGTTCATCGGGCCGGTTACGCGCTCCGCTTGCGCCGCCGCAATGTTGCCGCCGAGCTAACGCTGAAGTCGCTGTCATCGCAATCCGCCGTCCTCGCCGCCCGGCGTGAGCTGACCGAAACGCTTGCTCCCTCTGAAGACCTGATGGCCGACCATGCCGTCGGGGCGGTTCGCGAGCGGGTTCGCGCTCTCCGTGGACGGACGGCGCTCATTCCGCTCTTCAGCGCCATTACCCGACGGCAAATCTACGGCCTCTGGGCCGCTGACGTGCGGGCCGGTGAAGTGGCGCTCGACCACACCAC